>CAMJWQ010000357.1 GCA_946409475.1 uncultured Lachnospiraceae bacterium | reverse complement strand
GATTATCGCACGGCATATGGCGACCATTTGCTTATTTGCCACCGAGAGTCTTTCCACCAGCATATCCGGATCCATGGAAGCACCGATTTGCTCCATTGCCTCCAGTGCCAGTTGTTTCGCCTTTCTCCAATCCATTTTCTTAGTACCGGTCATAAGGGCACGGTTCATTGCAATATTTTCCGCAACAGACAGATTAGGAAATACGGCAAAATCCTGATAGATAACCTGTATCCCCAGACGAATGGAGTCTATGGGATTTAAATGCTCTACTTTTTTCCCTTCCATAAAGATATTCCCCTCAGTCGCATCATGGGCACCGGAAATGACTTTTATCAAAGTGGATTTTCCACATCCGTTTTCTCCGGCAAGGCAATGTATTTCCCCCCGGTTTATAATGAGGTCAACACCCTTTAAAGCCTGCACACCGCCAAAGGATTTTTTTATGCGTTCCAGTCTTAAAAAAGCCTCAGTCATTACTTATCACATCCATTTCTTTCAGAAAATGCGAACCATAAGACCTTCCACAGGTATCCTTATTTGGTTCGCATTTCATTAACTTAAGAAAAACATTTATTTTATTATGTACCTGATTTTATCATCAGAAGTCATAGGCCGGATCATCTACGTTGTCTTTTGTAACATCAATCCATGCCTGTCCAGTTAATACTTTGCCATCCAAGGTTAAATTCGTATATCCATCGATTCCCAGATCCGTACCGGTTTGGATCTCTTCTCCGTTCAATACCTTGAGAGCCAGCTCAATCATTGCTTTGCCGGCCAATGCCGGATCCCAGAAGGAAATCATTTCAATGGTACCGTCCTCTACATATTTACCGGCAACAGAGACCAAAGATGTTCCTGCTATTTTTACCTTACCGGCAAGACCCAGCTCCTGAACTGCCAAAGCCGCTCCGGCAACATCCGGCATAGCGGAGCCCTGTATTGCTACAATATTGGGATTAGCCGTCAATGCTTCCTTTACTTTATCATAAGACTTTGATTGATCATCGGCTGTTTCTATCTTGTCACCATATTGTTTCATTTCCGGAAATTTTTCTTCCTGTAAGGCCTTTGCAGCATCTACCCATTGGTTATGCGATTCCGATGTCAATGATCCGACTTCAAATAAATACTCTCCTTTTCCGCCGGCAGCTTCACCCAGGACCTCCATGAAATGTTTTCCATATTCTTCATTATTAAAAGCTTCGATATCGTAATCGATGTTTTCCATGCCCGATGCTTCATGGGAAATTACAACAATTCCTGCTTCTCTGGCTTTTTTTAGAACCGGTTCCAAAGATTCTGTGGAAAAGGGAACTACACAGATCGCATCTACACCCTGCGATATTAAATCTTCAATAACCTGTGCCTGCAATGCGCCGTCTCCTTCCGACGGGCCGGTATAAAAGGCATCCACACCATTTTCTTCGGCATACTCATTGACTCCAACTTCCATTCTTTGAAACCATGCGATACTGGTCAATTTCGGCACAACCGCAATTTTGTAATCCCCACCACTTAATTGCGCATCATCTGCTGCTTCAGCAGTATCCGCTGCCGTTTCAGTCTCCGCCGTGTCTTCTTTCGACTCCGGGGCATCTGCTGTGCCCGTACTCTTATCCACTGACCCGCATGCCGCCAATGAGACTGCCATAACCATGCATAGTAAGATACTGACTAATTTTTGTTTCATTCCTTCTCCTCCTTTTACTTCTGTCATCAACAATTTAGTGAATGTTTAGTTATTATTTAGTCTTTATTTTGTTAATGCAACTAAATTATAGCATTGTGTTTCCTAATCGTCAATACTGTTTTATTGAAATATAGTATCAATTCTATTTATATTACTATTTTTTTGTTCACTTTAACCATTATCCTGTTTTTGTTTTTCATTTTGTCAAATAAATATTTTAGTTATATTTAGTAAAAATCAGATTTCATATTTTACTTCACTCTCAATTTACAAACTGCTATAATAGAAATAAGCAAATACGACAAAATACCAGGAGGAGCTTATGTACTTCTTTATCGTTAATCCGAAATCCCGTTCCGGCAGAGGAAAACGGATCTGGAATCTTATCGAACCCTTATTATTACAGAAAAGCATTGAATTTCAAGTATATTTCACAGAGTACTCCCATCACGCAATAGAAATAGCCAGGAAATTAACATCCGACGATCAATACCATACGATAATTATTTTAGGCGGCGACGGTACCATAAACGAGTTCTTATGCGGCACTTCCAATCTGTCAAAGATAACTCTCGGCTATATACCCACGGGCTCCAGTAATGATTTCGCCAGAGATCTGCAGTTGAATGCAGATCCGGCCAAGGCTTTGGAGACTATATTGCAGCCCAAAAAATATGTATACAAAGATGTTGGCGTCATAACATATAAAGACGGCAGCCGCCAATTTTCCGTAAGTACCGGAATAGGCTTTGATGCGGCTGTTTGTTTCGAGGCACTGGAATCAAAAATTAAAGATTTTCTAAATAAGATTAACCTGGGCAAATTAACCTATACAGGAATCGCATTAAGACAGCTAAAAATACATAAGCCCTTTGCCTGCACACTTCTGTTGGATGGTTATAAAAAAATGGAATTTAAAAAATGTTATTTTGCGGCATTTATGATTCATAAATATGAAGGCGGCGGTTTCAAATTTTGTCCGGAGGCTGATTATAATGATTCCTTCCTTGACATTTGCCTTGTCGACAGCCTAACCAAATTACAGGTATTATTCATGCTGCCCACCGCATTTTGGGGTTATCATACAAAAATAAAAGGCATACATATATTCCGGTGCAAAACCGCTTCCCTGACAGCCAGCACCCCTTTACCCGTCCATACGGACGGAGAATCCTGCGGATTTCAAAATGAAATATCCGTTACTTGCACAAACTCAAAATTAAGAGTTATAATATGAAGGTATTTTCGAATTTAACGGAAAATGGTATAATTGGTTAGAACAACATCGACGAAAGAAGGCTTATCCATGCTTAACAAAAAAATACTTACCCTAATACCGTTTCTATATTTGTTTTCGGTAAAGCCTGGATTTCCAAGAAAAAGTGAGATCCAAAAGTTTAAAGAATGGGATTATGCCCATAGGGGTTTACACGACAATCTTAACAAATGCCCTGAAAACTCACTGCCCGCATTTAGAAAGGCTGTTGAGAAGGGTTATGGTATCGAACTGGATATACAATTGACGAGGGATAAAAAAATAGTCGTTTTTCATGATGACACGTTGACGAGAATCTGCAATATACACGGATATGTAAACGAATATACCTATGAGGAGCTGAAAAATTTTTCATTATTGAATACCAGTGAAAAGATTCCTCTTTTAACAGAGGTTCTATCCATCGTAAGGGGAAAGGTCCCTCTGATTATTGAAATCAAGCTAAGAGACTGCAGCACCTTAACCTGCGTATTGGCAAATGAGATACTAAAGAATTATAACGGTTTATACTGCATGGAATCCTTTCACCCAATGGCCGTAACCTGGTACCGTATCCACCGCAGGGATATTTTAAGAGGCCAGCTTTCCTGTAATCTTACTAAGGACGGAGGCAAAAAGCATATTGTAAATCATTTGGCAAAATATTTACTGTTTAACTTTTTAGCC
>CAMJWQ010000356.1 GCA_946409475.1 uncultured Lachnospiraceae bacterium | reverse complement strand
CGGGGATTGACTTCGATAACACAATATTCAAAGCTGGTAGGATGCAGGGCAAACTGTACATTACATCCTCCTGTAATCTGCAATTCATTTATAATGTTTAAGGCTGCCGTTCTAAGCATTTGATGTTCTTTATCACCAAGGGTCTGGGATGGTGCCACAACAATACTGTCACCGGTGTGGACACCTACAGGGTCCAAATTTTCCATATTACATACGGTGATACAGTTTCCGTTGCTGTCCCGCATAACTTCATACTCGATTTCCTTCCAGCCGGCAATGCATCTTTCCACCAAAACCTGTCCTACGCGGCTGAGTCTGAGGCCATTTGATAAAATTTCCACCAATTCCTCTTCATTATCGGCAATTCCGCCGCCGCTTCCGCCCAGGGTATAAGCCGGACGTAATACCACAGGATAGCCGATTTCATTGGAAAATCGTATCCCATCCTCCACATTTTCCACTACGAGGGAAGGGGCACAGGGCTCTCCGATTTTTTCCATTGTCGTCTTAAATTCCAGGCGGTCTTCGGCTTTTTTAATGGTTAAAGAGGTTGTACCGATCAGTTCAACATTATTTTCTTTCAGAAAGCCGCATTCATCCAATTCCATTGCCAGATTAAGAGCTGCCTGGCCTCCCAGGGTAGGCAGGACACTGTCCGGTTTTTCTTTAAGAATGAGCTGTTCTAAGACCTTCACCGTGAGAGGTTCGATATATACCTTATCTGCGATATCCTTATCTGTCATAATGGTCGCCGGATTGGAATTGACCAGGATAACTTCAATTCCTTCCTCCCTTAATGACCTGCAGGCCTGAGTCCCTGCATAGTCGAATTCCGCTGCCTGCCCGATTACGATAGGGCCGGAGCCGATAACCAAAACTCTTTTTATATTTTCAATCTTTGGCATTATTTTGACACCTCCATCATTTGGATAAAGCGTTCGAACAGGTATCCGGAATCCTGCGGACCCGGACAAGCTTCCGGATGAAACTGTACGGTAAATATATTTTTACCCGTATAAGTCAAGCCCTCATTGGTTCCATCATTTACATTGATAAAGGCAGGAGTTGCGATAGAAGGATCCATGTTATCTGCATCCACTACATAACCATGATTTTGAGAAGAAATATAGACACGATTATTACTTAAATCTTTAACGGGATGATTACCGCCGCGATGACCGTATTTTAATTTATAGGTATCTCCGCCGGCAGCCAATGCCATAAGCTGATGCCCCAGACAGATAGCGAATATGGGTATATCGGAATCGTACATTTTCTTAACTTCCCGAATAATTGACTCACATTCCTTAGGATCTCCAGGCCCGTTCGATAACATAATCCCGTCCGGCCTATCCTTTAAAATTTCCTCTGTTTTCGTTAAAGCAGGATATACGGTAACCTGGCATCCTCTTTTTTGCAAAGAATTGGCAATATTTCGTTTTGCGCCGTAATCCAGCAAAGCAACCTTTTTACCACTTCCCTCTAACGTGTATTTTTCACTGCAGCTGGCCTTTTCCACAACCTTACCTGTGGTATATTGTTTTAAAATAGGTATGACTTCACTCAATTGAAAATTTTCATTGGTGGTTATCATACCATTCATAGTTCCCTTTTCACGAAGAATCTTTGTTAATGCTCTGGTATCAATCCCGCAAATACCGGGAATGTTCTTCTGAAATAAAAAATCCTGCAAAGTTCCCTGACTTCTGAAATTACTGGGCATTCTGGAAATTTCCCTAACTATAAAAGCATCATGCCACGGCTGTATGGATTCCATATCATCAAAGCATACCCCATAATTTCCTATGAGAGGATAGGTCATGACTACTGCTTGACCCGCATAGGACGGATCTGTTAATACCTCCAGATAACCAGTCATGGAAGTATTAAAAACAATTTCACTGACCACTTCCTTAATAGCTCCTATATGGGCTCCGGCAAAAACAGTGCCGTCTTCAAGTATCAGAAACGATTTCATGCTGTCACCTTTGTCCCTTTCTTTTATCACTTATGAGTTCATTGTTCGAAAGCACCATACAAAAAATTGTAAATTTATGGTTTTACTCAAAAAAAAAGACATTAAACAAGGAAACTTCCTTTCGTCTTGCCTTCAAATTGTAAAAATTTTATCACATTACTAAAGTTTTTTCAAGTATCCTTTCTCACTAATTGCATATAATTTTATAGAATCACATTAATATTTTTTATATTCTATTATAATAGCGGTTTATAGCAATCCCTTTTGTTAGAAAAAGGGAAAGTATCTCTGTTTTTACCTTCCCCTTCTTCGATTTCAGCTTTTTTTACTTATTTAGGTCAATTTGTATCATATGCCATCTCTGTGAATTTTTATAAAGCGTTCCAGCGTTCTCTCATCCGGTAGATTATCACTATCTCCTGATGACTCTACTACAATTGCACCTATGGCATTTCCTCTGGTAACCGCCTCTTTATATCCTGACTTATTTAGGATTCCGCTTAAGACACCTACCGCGAATCCATCTCCTGCTCCTACCGTATCCACGATCTGTTCCACCTTAAAGCCCGGCACCATTGCCTTTTCGCCTTCCTTACTCTTATAAAAAGCACCTTCCGGTCCTGTCTTTACGACAACTGCCCTGCTTCCTCTTTGCAGATAAAAGTCACATATTTTCTCCGGCTCCTCTGCTCCTGTCAAAAGTCTGCCTTCCTTAATACCAGGAAGTACAATATCGGACCGGGAAGCAATATCATTTAATACTTCCCGCATGTAATCCTTACTCTTCCAAAGAGGCAACCTGATATTGGGATCAAAGGATACCATAGTATTATGTTTTCTTGCTTTTTTTATGGAAGCATACACAGCTTCTTTACAGCTTTCAGATAAAGCAGGTGATATACCCGAGATATGTAAAAGGTCTGCTCCTTTAAAATCGATTCTATCAATATCTTCTGCCTGAAGATGAGATGCCGCGGAATTTTTACGGTAATAAAATATGGGAGGATCACCTTCCCAGACTTTCCCCTTTAAGTAGATTCCCGTTAGGTAGTTTTTATCTACCTCTATTCCTTCATCCGAAATCCCTTCTTCCTTTATGGCTTCTTTTATATAGCTTCCAAATGGATCTTCTCCAATCTTTGTAACATAAACAATTTCATGACCTAATCTTCTAAGTCCAACCGCTACATTCAATTCCGCTCCGGCCAGATTTCTTTCAAATTCCTGAACATCCTTTAAAGCCCCGGGTTCCTTAGCAATGAGCACAGCCATAGTCTCTCCCATTGTAATTACTTTAGCCAAACTGATTCACCACTTTCTATTTTTTTCCAAAACACCTTTGTATTCTACTGACCGCCTCTACTATATCTTCCATACGGGATGCAAAGGATATCCGTAAATATCCCTCTCCTGCCTCTCCAAAGGCACTGCCGGGAGTTGTCACTACCTGTTCCTTTTCAATGAGCATAGCAGCCGCTTCCATAGATGTCATGCCCAGCTTTTTAATGTTTACAAAAACATAAAAAGCCCCCTTAGGCTTCACGCAGGAAAGTCCCTTGCATTGATTTAATCCCTCAACCAGCATGTCCCTGCGCTTTTTATATTCTTTTCTCATTTTTTCTGCTTCGTCCTGTGAACCCTCCAGCGCTTCAACAGCAGCACGCTGGGCGGCTGCATTGACA
>CAMJWQ010000355.1 GCA_946409475.1 uncultured Lachnospiraceae bacterium | reverse complement strand
TTATCTGCTTATGAAAGCAGAAATGAAGATATCGGAAAATGTATTCGTGTCTATCCTGATAAGGTGGAGGGAGAGGGACATTTTATTTGTCTTCTTAAAAAATCACCTGCTTCATTTAAAGAACCGGTAAACCCGCAAAAAGAGGGGAATGCCGGATTTGAGAAGGATAAAAAGCCGGCCGGGGCATTTTATAAAAAGAGAAATCACAGAAGCATCGAAAAGGAAAGAAATAAAAAGCTCCCGGAAGGCTTTATCTGTTTTTTAAAAAATCTGTCCCTATCCATAGAAAAAGAAAATTGCCTGTATCTGCAGGATAAATTATATTTACTGCCTAAGGATATCCTGATGAAAGACGGACTGCGCTATTTACGGACAGGACTTTTCCTTGGCGAATGCAAAAGGGAACAATTCCAGCCAAGCCAGGCACTTGCCATGTTTCTAAAAAAGGAGCAGTATGCGGCAAGCCTTTCCTTTTCTGCTTCCGACAAAAATGTGATAAAATATCTAAAGGGTGAAACCCTTGACAGCCAGGATGTGGCTGTTCAGCAAAAAGGAGACTGGCAGTTAATCTGTGTGGATGATTTTCCCCTTGGCTGGGCTAAGCTTAGTGCCGGTAAACTAAAAAACAAATATTACCCCGGATGGAGATGGCTGTCATGAGTATGCGGTTAGATAAATTTCTGGCAGATATGCATGTAGGAACCAGAAGTGAGGTCAAAAAGCTGATAAAAAAAGGAGTTATTACCGTTGATGGGACTGTGATAAAAAACCCGGAATTTAAGATTGAAGAAAACGCTTCAAAAGTAATCTTTAACGGGAAACAAATAAAGTATCTGCAATATCAATATTATATGCTAAATAAGCCGGCCGGATTTATCACGGCAACGAAGGATGACGCAGAAAAAACCGTTATGGATTTAATGGATAACAAGCTTAAAAAGGAATTATTTCCCATTGGGAGATTGGACAAGGATACGGAAGGTCTGCTGCTTATTACGAACGACGGTGCTTTATCCCATTTTCTGATGTCACCTAAAAATCATGTGGAAAAGACCTATTATGCAGTAATTTCGGGAAAAGCAGACAAAGAGGATCAGGAAGAATTTAAAAAAGGCCTTGCTATCGGAGAGAAAAGACTTACACTGCCATCTGAATTAACAATTTTAACCAGCGCAGAAGAATCGGAAATACTCCTTACCATAACGGAAGGAAAGTTTCATCAGGTGAAAAGGATGTTCGAAGCCGTAGGGAAAAAGGTGATCTACTTAAAAAGAATCTCCGTCGGCACTGTTTTTCTGGATCCGGATCTGCCCTTGGGAAAATACCGGAAGCTGACAGGGGAGGAAATAGAAGGACTGAAGCATACGGATAAAAAAGAGGACATGGGATTATGTTGACAAATGTAAAAGCGGTCGTATTTGACCTGGATGGAACCTTAGTAGATTCCATGTGGATATGGAAAGATATCGATGTTGCATTTTTAAAGCTGTATAACCGGGAGTATCCCCCGGATTTACAGCATAAGATTGAAGGCATGAGTTTTGTGGAAACGGCACATTATTTTAAAAAAAGATTCCGTCTGGAGGATTCCGTTGAAACCATCATGCGCATTTGGAATGATATGGCCAGAGATAAATATCTGCATAACGTCCCCTTAAAACCGGGAGTACCGGAATTTTTAACACATTTAAAAAGTAAGGGCTTAAAGCTTGGTATCGCTACCAGCAATTCCGTGGATTTGGTAAAAAACATCGCAAGGGTGCATGGTTTCCATCAGTATTTCGACACCATCCGTACCTCCTGCGAAGCCGGTAAAGGAAAGCCTTTTCCCGATATTTATCTAATGGTAGCAAAAGATTTAATGGTAAACCCCAAGGAATGTCTGGTATTTGAAGACATCCCCATGGGGATTATGGCTGGGAAAAATGCCGGTATGAAGGTATGCAGTGTATATGATAATTATTCAAAAAATCAGGATTTGGAAAAACGGCAGCTGGCCCATTATTATATCCATACTTATCAGCAGATTTTAGAAGGAACCTATGAGGTGTTAGACAATGCTTAACGGATTTTTGCCGGTATCTAAAGAGGATATGGCAAAGGAAAATATAGAACAGCTGGATTTTGTATATGTTTCAGGAGATGCCTATGTGGATCATCCTTCCTTTGGACATGCCATCATCAGCCGTATTTTGCAGGCAAACGGTTATAGCGTAGGCATTATTGCACAGCCGGATTGGATGGATAAGGGCAGTATAACGGTTCTCGGGGAGCCCAGGCTGGGATTTCTGGTATCGGCGGGAAATATGGATTCCATGGTAAACCATTATACCGTTTCCAAAAAAAGAAGACAAAAAGATTCCTTCACTCCCGGAGGAGTAATGGGAAGAAGGCCGGACCGGGCTACCATTAGCTATGTAAATTTGATCCGGCAGACATATAAAAAGATTCCTGTCATCATTGGAGGAATAGAAGCCTCCTTACGGAGACTGGCCCATTATGATTACTGGTCCGACAGCTTTAAAAGATCCCTTTTACTGGATTCCGGTGCGGATTTATTATTATACGGCATGGGAGAACGTTCCGTCGTAGAGGTAGCGGATGCCCTTAAGAGCAATATTGCCGTACGGGATATTACCTTTATCGACGGTACCGTATATAAAACCAGGGATACCACAGGGATTTATGATGCCGTCACATTACCTTCCTATGAAGAAATGAGGAGCAGCAAGGCTCTCTATGCCAAAAGCTTTTATATACAATATGGTAATACGGACCCTTTCAACGGAAAAATTCTGATAGAGCCTTATGAAAATAACTGGTATGTGGTGCAGAATAAACCGGCAAAGCCCTTATCCCAGGGAGAAATGGACCGGGTCTATGCATTGCCCTATATGCGCACCTACCACCCTTCTTATGAGAGTGCGGGGGGTGTACCTGCCATTGAGGAAGTGAAGTTCAGCCTTGTAAGTAACCGCGGCTGTTTTGGCGGCTGCAATTTTTGTGCCTTAACCTTTCATCAGGGAAGAATCATACAGACGAGAAGTCATGCATCATTAATCGAAGAAGCCAGACAATTGACCTGGGAGCCTGATTTTAAAGGCTATATTCATGATGTGGGAGGACCTACGGCTAATTTCAGACATCCCTCCTGTGAAAAGCAAATGAAAGCGGGAGTCTGTACCAACAAACAATGTCTGTTTCCTAAGCCATGTGCCAATTTAAAGACAGATCATTCGGATTATTTACAATTACTGCGTAAACTCAGGGAAATACCTAAGGTAAAAAAAGTATTTATCCGCTCCGGTATCCGCTTTGATTATTTAATCGCTGATAAAAAGGAAGACTTTTTTAAAGAATTGGTGGAACATCACATCAGCGGACAGCTTAAGGTTGCGCCTGAGCATGTATCCGATAAGGTACTGTTTCGAATGGGAAAGCCATCAAATGAGGTGTTCAGGAAATTTTCGGCCAGATACAGGGAATGGAACGAAAGGCTTCATAAAAATCAGTTTTTGGTTCCCTATCTGATGTCCTCCCATCCCGGCTCTACCTTAAGGGAAGCCATAGAGCTGGCAGAATATTTACGGGATATCGGGTACCAGCCGGAGCAGGTACAGGATTTTTATCCCACACCCTCAACTGTTTCCACCTGCATGTATTATAC
>CAMJWQ010000354.1 GCA_946409475.1 uncultured Lachnospiraceae bacterium | reverse complement strand
GGAAAATGGCGCATGTACCTCCAGACCGATTTTTACATCCATTTCAGCCGCATAATCCAGACATCCTTCAATCACATCCATGGGAGTGGAAACCAGTGTACGCAGATTCTTAAATCCCAGCAAAGACGCTAAACGAATATCTCTTTTCATCATATTTATCTGTTCACCTAAAGACAGGGTACGATTATCATAAATATGGTTTTCCAAAAAAGCATCATAACAGGTGGGTACTAAATTATATTTTTTAAGCCACTCAAACCACTGATCCCTGAATTCATTTGTTTCTATGGGAAGCGGAAATCTGCGGATCATCTGTTCTGCCAAGAGCTCTACTCCGGCAGCTCCCGTTTTCGCTGTTTCACGAAGACATCCTTCCAAATCTAATTTTCCATCATAGTATTCATCCTGATAGCTATACAGGGAAACACTTCTCTTTATATCATAGCTCATAACCGTTCCTCCTATTAAATTTCAAAATCCGCTTCACACATTTTTTCAAGTTGAAACGGCATATAAGATGGTGCCAGAATCTGTTTTGCACTAATATGATGTTTTCCATTTGTTAACCCGCCTTCTTTCATTACGGAAACAGTTGCAAAATCACCAAATTCCCATCGATAATCAGAATCCACTACCGTACGCATTTCTTCTAATGTAAAGGTTTCTCCATTTACGGCAAAACGTATATCCTCTCTTTTTACCTCTTTGCCATCTGTAAAAATTTCGATATCCCTGACAATAGATAACGTAATACCTCGATAATACTGTGCCTTAAACTGAAATTGATAACCTGTGATTTTTCCATCTTCATATATATTTTTAAATCCATCCGGATTATAAATCTGTCTGCCGGCCATTTTATTTCCTCCATTTCTTTAAAAACAGCAGCCCCTTTTCTATAAGAACTGCTGCAAATTTGTTTCTTTTTTAGAAAAATACTTCTTTTCCTGTTTCAGCGGATTGATAGATTCCTTCCAGTATCTGCGTAACGGCAAATGCCTGTTCCGGTTTTACAAGCGGTTCACTATCCTTTAAAATGGCATTTAACCATTGCTCCTGTTCCCGAACCGCCTCTGCTGCAGCACCGCCCTCAAAGAAATCAACGACACCTGCCGGGGAAATGATTTTTTCCATTAACTGATTATGTTCTACTGTGTTATAAATCAGCTCATCCTTGGGAAAGCTTCCGCCATGACGGATTTCTGCACCTGCTTTTGTTCCGCAAAGTGTAGTGGATGCTTCCATTGATTTTAAAACATTCAGGGCCCAGGATGCTTCTATGTAAATAGTGGCACCATTTTTCATTTTTACTAACCCAAAGGCAGAATCCTCAACTTCAAAGGTTTCCGGATCCCATGGGCCGAATACATTTCCTTCCGGTCCGTCAGCCTGACGTCCAAGCTTATAGAATACCTGTCCGGAAACGGATACCGGTTCATAATTATCCATCATCCATAAAGTGATGTCTAAAGCATGTGTGCCGATATCAATTAAAGGTCCTCCTCCCTGCAGCGCTTTATTCGGAAATACACCCCAGGTAGGAACCGCTCTTCTTCTTAATGCATGTGCTTTTGCAAAATAAACCTCTCCCAGTTCCCCTGCCGCACAGGAGGCATGTAAAGTCTGTGTATCATCACGGAATCTGTTCTGATAGCCGATGGTGAATTTCTTACCGGATTTTTTCCAGGCATCAATCATTTTTTGTGCATCCGCCGTACAATGTGCCATTGGTTTTTCACACATAACATGCTTTCCGGCCTCAAATGCGGCAACGGTAATCGGACAATGAGTAACATTGGGAGTACATACATGTACAGCATCAAAGGTAGCACTTTTATCTGCCAGCATTTCTTTATAATCTGTATAGACCTTCGCGTCCTCCGTACCATATTCTTTCGCTGCTTTTTTGGCTCTTTCGGGAATGATATCACAAAAGGCCGCCATTTCTGCTTTATTGGGAAAAGCCTTTAAAGACGGCATATGCTTCTGATTGGCGATTCCACCGCATCCTACGATTGCTACGCTTACTTTTTTACTCATATTTTTTCTCCTCTTTTTTTATTTTATTTATCTTCAAATCTCTTATAACATTTTTTGACTTTATGGCACATACCATATTTTTATATGTTCTATATAACAAATTGCTTAAGATAACGCTGACTCAGGATCAGGGAATTCTCAACCCTTTCTTTACTTCCTTCAAAGGCTTTATCTTCTACTTCAATACAGGTAAATCCATCATATCCTATATCCGTCAATGCCGATACATATTTTCCCCAATCCACATCTCCAAGACCCGGAAGCTTTGGCGACATAAACTCAAGGGGATATGACATTATTCCGCATTCATTCAACTTATCCGGATAAACCTTAATATCTTTATAATGTACATGAAATATCTTGTCTCTAAATTCATAAATTGGTTTTATATAATCTATCATCTGCCATACAAAATGGGACGGATCATAATTAATACCAAGATTCTCACTGGGAAGTATTTCAAATACCTTTCTCCAGATGGCCGGTGTTGTCATTAAGTTCTGCCCTCCCGGCCATTGATCCGGTCCAAAAAGCATGGGACAATTTTCTATCGCAATCCTGACTCCGCATTCTTCCGCTAATTTAATGAGGGGAGGCCATACCTCTTTTACCAATTCAAGATTTTCTTCCACTGTTTTTCTCTGGTCCCTTCCTATAAAAGTAGTAACCAGATTAACTCCCAGTTCAGCACTGGCCTTAATCACATTTTTCAAATGCTCTGCAGCTGCTTCCCGTTTCCTTGCATCTCCATCCATGGTATTGGGATAAAAAGCAAGAGAAGAAATTACCACACTTTTTTCTTTGCTATAATGAATAATATGTTTCCTATAGCTTTCATCCTCCAAAACTCTCTCCACATCAATGTGACTTACACCTGCATAACGTCTTTCTGCTTTCCCCTTGGGCCAACAGGCTGCTTCTACGCATGTAAATTGGTGATTCGAAGCAAAATCCATCATCTCTTCATAAGTCCATGTATCAAGAATGGCACTTACAAATCCTAATTTCATACACCTTATCTCCTTTTTCTTTCACTCAAAATCATTTTTGTGCTATCTTTAATTGATTGTTAACTTCATTATAAGGACTTAAAGCTTACGAAACTTCCTTTTTCTTATCCTGATTCATGTACTGATTTAGTTTCCTTCAAAAAAGTGAGTCGGGAGAGGTCAAAAATTATATTCGCTTTTTTGCTCTATGATAAAACAGAAAATTAAAAGGGTACTGTTAACACAGTACCCTTTTTTCTCATATAAACTCAAACCGTTTTTGCTCATACTCCGCTTCCCGTTTCAGAAAAGGCGGTTCATACTGCAATATTTCTCTTGCAGCCTCATAATCCGTAAGCCATTCAAAAATCATTTCTTCTTTTAAAACAAGGGGCATTCGGTCATGGACAGGGCGCATGGATTCATTTGCCTTTGTCGTCAAAACAACAAAACGGTTATCTTCTTTATATTTTTGATAGATTCCAGCTATAAAAACCGTATTTCCTTCCTTATTTTGAAAGAATATTTTATTCTTGCTTTTATCCCATTCATAAAAACCCTTTGCTGTTATCACACATCTTCTTTGGCTTGTACTTTCTTTGAACATCTTTTTTTCAAGAACAGTCTCCGTTTTTGCATTAATAATCACGGATTTACCATTAAATCCCGGAAAT
>CAMJWQ010000353.1 GCA_946409475.1 uncultured Lachnospiraceae bacterium | reverse complement strand
CCGAGCATGATACCGGCCAGAAAAATCACGAAGCCCTCTCCCTTGGAATTCTGACAAAAAACCAAATAGCGGCAACAGCACTTACGGTTCCGGTCAGCTTTGTGCTGGCATTTCTGCCCATGCTGTCTGCTTTTAACAGGACCATAGAAAGGGCAGCCTCCATTACCTATAGCCAGCAGATCAGCTATCTGTTGGAAAAACCGGAATTTGCCGGATTTACTGCAGCAAGGATATTTCCCATTTTGTTAAATGTAATTTTGATAGCCTTTGCCTTTTATTTTTCATATAAAAAGAAAGGGATAAAGGCATAAATTCCAAATGCTCACAAAGAAAAAGTCTTGGCAAAAGCCTATTATTGGCTAATCTCTTTCCGTATTTTTTAGTTTTTCAATGGCCTTTATAACACCTTCTTCATTTTGATGGCGTTCCAGGGGCCATTTTCGTCAAAAAGGGAATCTTCCTCAAAGCTCTTGATTAACAGTTCTTTCATTTTCTTCCATTGTCCCGGCATTGCAGCCTGTTCATATTTCTCAAGATTCATATAGTAGGATACCAATAGCACCTTAGCTTCACTATGAAAGCGGGTATCCTTACTGTTTATAATGTCTTCTAATAATGACATGATTCTTTCCACACATTTATTTTTATCTGTTACATGATTGTAAAAGGGTAGTTGAGACTGGTACAAATTTATGATACGAAATTTAAGAAATTTTTCCCGTAAGGAGGCTTCCAGCTTCTTTACTTCCTCATCTGCTAATTCAGTCTTGAAGGATAGTAATTCATCAACAGTAACAGAGAGTGCCCTGGCTATTGGAGGTAAGAGGGTAATATCCGGCAGTGCGGCTTCTCTTTCCCATTTACTATTTGTAATATGCTCTTAGTATAAATGTAAACGCAGGGGAAAACAATGGAAGCATAAGTAATTTTTAATTGCATTTTTTTAACCTGTGGTTAATGGAAAAAACTTTAACAGACAAAAATATTTTTTCTTGACCCTGAGTAAAAACTGGATTATACTACAAACAAATAAATCCTATTAAACATATAGGAAATAAAAGGAGAATCTAATAATCAAATGCTTAATCAATTTTCCAGAACTGAAATTTTATTAGGGGCAGAAGCCATGGAAAAGCTTTCCCATGCGAGAGTGGCCGTATTTGGAATTGGAGGAGTAGGAGGGTATGCCGTAGAAGCTTTGGTAAGAAGCGGTGTGGGAGCGATTGATCTTATAGATGATGATAAGGTTTGTTTGACTAACATTAACAGGCAGATCATCGCAACAAGAAAAACGGTTGGAAGGTATAAAGTAGAGGTTATGAAAGAAAGGATTTTAGAAATTAATCCCGGGACCGAAGTTAAAACATACCAATGCTTCTTTCTGCCCGAAAACGCAAAGAACTTTGACTTTTCATCGTATTCCTATGTAGTGGATGCCGTTGATACGGTAACGGCAAAGATAGCTTTGGTCATGCAGGCCCAGACTTACGGGGCACCCATTATCAGCTGTATGGGAGCGGGGAATAAAATGGAGCCTGCTAAGCTTGAGGTGACGGATATCTATAAGACTTCCGTATGTCCTTTGGCTAAGGTAATGAGAAAGGAACTGAAGGCAAGGGGAGTAAAAGAGCTGAAAGTGGTATACTCAAGGGAGGAAGCTATAAAACCCGGAGAGGATATGCGGATCAGCTGTAAGGAAAATTGTATCTGCCCCCCGGGGACGGAAAGAAAATGTACAAACAGAAGGTCAATTCCGGGGAGCAATGCCTTTGTACCTTCCGTTGCAGGGCTTATTATGGCTGGTGAAGTCATTAAAGATATCATAAATAGGGAGTAAAGAGGTGAATGGAATGAAAATATCGGCAAAAGGAAGATATGCCCTTCGCTTAATGTTGGATCTGGCGGAACATAATACGGGAGAATATATTACATTAAAGGACATATCCGATAGGCAGGAGATATCCATGAAGTATTTGGAGCAGATTATAACACCCTTAAGTAAGGCAGGCTTTTTAAGAAGCGTAAGGGGCCCTCAGGGCGGATATCGTCTGGTAATGGAGCCGAAGGAGTATAAGGTCGGAGATATCCTGCGCGCTACGGAAGGCAAGCTGGCACCCGTAGCATGTTTGGAACAGGAGCCAAATGAGTGCTCCCGCTGTGAATATTGTGCAACCATCAGCTTTTGGCAGGGATTATTTGATGTTATTAATGAATATGTGGATAGCGTTACCCTGGAAGATTTGTTGGAGCAGCAGAAATATCGGATAGGAAATGACTATATGATCTGAAATGGTAGACGCTGTCCAAGTGTAAGGCCTGCCTATCTCACGCTGTCGCTCTATTTCATCCAGACGTTTGCCTTCAGTAAAAGCCACACAATTTCCTGATAAGTTTGGACACTGTTTTCCTTTTTCACTTTTTCAGCTTCCAAAACAAAAAACATTAACGCTGCAAAGATTATTCCCTACGGGATATGTTTACCCGACCATGATAATGAAAATATTTCATAAAATTGTCTTGACATTTTTATCAAAAAGAAATAACATAGTATACAGATAGGAAATATAGAGAAAGGAATGAAAGCAAATGAACATTGGTGGAAGGATTACGGATTTAATAGGAAATACACCTTTATTGGAGTTAAATAACTATACGAAAAATAATAATTTAGAAGCAACAATATTAGCAAAGCTGGAGTATTTCAACCCGGCGGGAAGTGTAAAAGACAGAATTGCAAAGGCTATGATAGATGATGCGGAGGAAAAAGGATTACTAAAAGCAAACTCTGTTATTATTGAACCTACAAGCGGAAATACGGGTATAGGTCTTGCATCCGTAGCTGCCTCCCGGGGTTACCGCCTTATTTTAACGATGCCGGAAACTATGAGTGTGGAAAGAAGAAATTTATTAAAGGCATACGGAGCGGAGCTGGTATTAACAGAAGGAGGAAAAGGTATGAAGGGGGCGATTGCGAAGGCAGAGGAGCTGGCGAAAGAAATTCCGGGCGGCTTTATTCCCAGTCAATTTACCAATCCCGCAAACCCGGAGGTGCATAAAAAAACTACCGGACCGGAAATTTGGAAAGATACGGAAGGCAAGGTTGATATTTTTGTAGCAGGAGTCGGGACAGGAGGAACCGTTACCGGTGTTGGAGAATACTTAAAATCGCAAAACCCCAATGTCAGGGTGGTTGCCGTTGAACCTTCCGATTCCCCGGTATTGTCTAAAGGGACGCCGGGACCTCATAAGATTCAGGGTATCGGGGCCGGATTCGTACCCGATGTACTGAATACCTCTGTTTATGATGAGATCATCACTGTCGAAAATGAGAGTGCCTTTAGCACAGGCAAGGCTCTTGCAAAACAGGAGGGTATTTTGGTGGGTATTTCATCCGGGGCAGCGTTATCTGCCGCTACCCAATTAGCAAAACGTGCGGAAAACAAAGGAAAGGTAATAGTGGTACTGCTTCCGGACACGGGAGAACGCTATTTATCAACTCCGCTTTTTTCCGATTAACGGTAAAATTTAACCAATAAAATAAGGGTCTGCAGGCAGCGGCAGACAAGCAATATCCCTTTTCTGTTGCCTCTGCCAGCCTTTTATGAGGTACGGATATTACGCCATAGGAATTAAAACCCCTATGGTGTTTTTTTGTACCCATTTTCTGAAAAGAGCCATGACCTAGCCTGGTATCTATGGTAATCCACTCACCTGATCCG
>CAMJWQ010000352.1 GCA_946409475.1 uncultured Lachnospiraceae bacterium | reverse complement strand
CTATTCGTACAGCCCCGTCTTCACAAAAACCGCCTGCGAAACAGCTATAAATCTACACTTACACTTTGTTACAAATCATCCTGCTTCGCCAGATAACTTTCCTCAACAGTGATGATACATTCATAACGTTGGTCCGCCTCTTTTATTCTATCTATAATAGTATTTTTTAAATAATCTCTCATTTCTTTATTATAATGATGAGGAACAACCAAATCGAAAATCAGGTTACTATGATTTTCACCTTCTACCATTCTAAAATCATGCATGGAAACTTTTTTGTCTAATTCCCCTATCAAAGCTTGCAGTTTGCCTTTCATATTTAAAATAATTTCATTTTCCGTTTCTATGGGATCCATATGAATAACCAGAAAAATTCCAAGCTGCCTCAGGACATCATGTTCTATCCTGTCTATGATTTCATGAGATTTTTCAACATCCTCATTATTGGGAACCTCGGCATGAATGGTTGCCATACTTTTTGAGGGTCCGTAATTGTGAACAATTAAATCATGGGTTCCACAAATTCCATCATAGCTTTCTACAAAATTCTTGATTTGCAAGTACAGCTCCTGATCCACGGCTTCCCCAATTAATGGTTCTATCGTCTCTCTGGCTATGGTAAATCCTGCATACATGACGACCAGCGCAACTAAAATACCCATATAGCCATCCAAATTAACACCTGCAAAATGATAAATCAAAATCGAAATTATGGTCACCGAAGTAGTAAATACATCTCCCATACAATCAGTCGCTGTTGCTTTCATAACCTTGGAGTCAATTCGATTTGCTATTTTCCTATTAAATACCGCCAGCCATATTTTAATGCCTATGGATAAAATCAGGAATAAAATGGAAATAAAATTAAAATACAGTACCTCAGGGTTCCTGATTTTAGCCAGAGCACCCTTTAGGACGCTGAACCCCACCTCCATGATAATAAAAGCGATGATAAAGGCCGACAGGTATTCTATTCTGCCATGACCAAAAGGATGCTCCTTGTCGGCGGGTTTTCCTGCCATCCGAATGCCTATAAAGCTAATAATGGAAGAAGCCGCATCTGATAAATTATTAAAGGCATCCGCCAGTACGGCAATACTGTTAACCAGCAGCCCTATGAAAATCTTAATAACAAACAACAGAATATTACAAAGAATCCCTACTACGGACGCCATGATCCCGTAAGCTGTTCTGACGTTGCTATTATTCGTATCCTTATTATTTTTAATTAACAGCTTTATCAATAATTCCGTCATAATACCTCTCATTTATCAACATAAGAATGCTTATGCCTTCCCTGCAGGTTAATTGTTTACCGGTTCGATCAGCCTGCCGTATGTAGCAAAAGAGTGCTTATTTATCACATCATGATAAATAAACACTCTTTATGATACCATATTTAAATTAAAAAAACAGTAAATTTTTTGCAGTAATTCTTAAGCATTTAGAAACTAATTGATTATACTTCAAAAATCAAGTCACCATAAGAAGGCATTGGCCATAAATCTTTGTCAACTATCATCTCCAGTTTATCAACCGGCTCTCTTAATTCATCCATCGCAGCCTTTACCACATCCTTATAATAAGCTGCCAGAGCTTCTCCCTCTTCCACTTTCTCAGCCTCACAAAGTGCTGTCTGTAATTTGGAAAGAGCCACCTTGGTGTCAGATAACAGGGCGGAGGCTTCGTTTAGCAGCTCTACCTGTACGGATGCCTCTCCTCCTGCCGTCAGAACAGAATTAACGGTATCCGCAAGGGCTTTCGTATATTTAATAACCGCAGGAATAATTTGTTTGCCGGTCATATCTGCCATGGTAAGCGCTTCTATGTTAATAACTTTTGTGTATTTTTCGAATAATACCTCTGCACGGGATTCCAATTCCGCCTTTGTAAATACCCCGTATGTTTCGAACAGCTTAATTGCTTTATCCGATACCAAAGCCGGAATGGATTCTATCATGGATTTAATATTGGGTAATCCGCGCTTTTCGGCTTCCGCAACCCATTCATCGGAATAGCCGTTTCCGTTAAACACGATTCTTTGATGCTCGGTCACATACTGTTTAATTAAATCATGAACAGCCAGATCAAAATCTTCCGCTTTCTCCAAAATATTGCAGGCTTCATCAAAGGCTTCGGCCACAATGGTATTTAATACCATATTGGGAGCAGCTATGGAATCCGATGATCCGACCATACGGAATTCAAATTTGTTACCGGTAAATGCGAAGGGAGATGTTCTGTTTCTATCCGTTGCATCTTTTGCCAGGTCAGGAAGAGTCTTTACACCGGTATATAAGGTGCCGCCCTTTAAGCTGTGTGTAGCCTCCCCGGTACTCACTAATTGCGTTAATACATCCTCCAGCTGTTCTCCGACGAAAATAGAGATGATAGCAGGAGGTGCCTCATTGGCGCCTAATCTGTGATCGTTTCCTACATCTGCCGCAGATTCCCGTAATAAGTCCGCATGGGTATCCACTGCTTTTAAGATACAGGCCAGTACCAGTAAAAATTGAATGTTTTCATGAGGTGTCTTGCCCGGTTCTAATAAATTGATACCGTCATCCGTTGTAAGAGACCAGTTATTATGCTTGCCGGAACCGTTAACTCCTGCGAAGGGTTTTTCATGAAGAAGGCAGGCTAATCCGTGGCGTCCCGCTACTTTCTTTAATGTTTCCATAACCAGCTGGTTGTGGTCTACCGCCACATTGGCCTCGGAGTATATGGGAGCAATTTCATGCTGGGCAGGTGCCACTTCGTTATGCTGCGTTTTTGCCGCAACACCAAGCTTCCAGAGCTCAATATTTAAATCTTTCATAAAGGAACCGATACGCTCTCTTATGGCTCCAAAATAGTGGTCTTCCAGCTCCTGTCCTTTAGGAGGCATTGCGCCGAATAATGTACGTCCTGTATAAATCAAGTCTTTTCTTTGTAAATATTTATTTTTGTCAACCAAAAAATATTCCTGCTCCGGTCCAACGGAAGGTGTTACTTTTTTGGAGGATATATTGCCAAACAGCTTTAGCAAACGTAAGGATTGTGTATTGATTGCTTCCATGGATCTTAATAACGGAGTTTTCTGGTCCAGGGCCTCTCCCGTATAGGAGCAGAATGCCGTAGGGATACAAAGCGTCGCACCGGCCGCATCCTGTCTGACAAATGCAGGAGATGTACAATCCCAGGCCGTATATCCTCTTGCCTCAAAAGTTGCCCTTAATCCGCCTGATGGGAATGAGGAAGCATCGGGCTCTCCTTTTATTAATTCTTTCCCTGAAAATTCCATAATCGTGCTTCCGTCTTTTTTAGGCGCAGATATAAAGGCATCATGCTTTTCAGCCGTAACTCCCGTTAATGGCTGGAACCAATGTGTATAATGAGTGGCTCCTTTTTCAATTGCCCAATCCTTCATAGCATTCGCTACTACTTCAGCAATCATGGGGTCCAGTTCTTTTCCTTCATCAATCGTCTTTCTTAATTCTTTGTAAACCTTTTTAGGTAAACGTTCTGCCATAACAGCATCATTAAAAACATTTGCACCAAAAATATCCACTACATTAACTGCTTCACTCATAATATCCCTTTCCTTTCTTTTTCATTATTTTCTTGCAATCAGAAATGATTATACCCACGTTAATATACAATATTTGTACATGAAATATCTTGTAATATTTTTCCATGTACGACAAAAAAAGACATCCCTCAATTAGGAACGTCTTTGTTC
>CAMJWQ010000351.1 GCA_946409475.1 uncultured Lachnospiraceae bacterium | reverse complement strand
ATTTCCTCCTGTCCAAAATTAATATCTATTTTAACGTTTTTCAGTTAAAAACATAATCATGCTTCTGCCTTCCAATTTTGCAGATTTTTCAATAACTGCAATATCAGATAACAGGCTGGCAAAATCATCCAATATATGTCTGCTGGTCTGCATATGTGCCATTTCACGTCCTCTAAAACGAAGTGTTACTTTTACTCTGTCACCTTTTTCAATGAATTTCCTGGCAGCGCTTGCTTTTGTATTCATATCATTGGGCTCAATATTGGGTGATAAGCGTACTTCTTTTACTTCTATTACCCTTTGTTTTTTTCTGGCCTCTTTTTCTCTTCTGGCCTGCTCATAACGGTACTTACCGTAATCAATGATTTTACATACGGGCGGTTTCGCTGTAGGCGAAATTTTAACCAGATCAAGCTCTGCTTCTTTTGCCATCTGCAACGCTTCTCTTGCAGACATAATACCTAACTGCTCTCCGTTTTCTCCAATCAGACGAACTTCTTTGTCTCTGATTTGTTCATTAATCATTAAATCGCTAATAACTGTGCACCTCCAAATATTACAATAGAATTCGCGTAAGTTCTATTGTGCATACAATAAAAAAATGGATAGTACGACTATCCACAAAGTTACCCTTAAGCATAATTACTTAATTATTAACACCTAGTCACACCGCTTGTGCTAGGGTGAGAGTGGATACTCTACTTGTTTGTAAAATGACTCATAACGTAGATAAGATTACCACAATTGAAAGATGATGTCAATGCTTTGAAACTTATTTTTTCAAGAACCTTTTGGAGCATGCTCCAAAAGGCTTTCTGTTAACCCATATTGATTCATTACCATCTTCAAGAATATATAATCCGGCTCCATTGAGTCCGATTTCAACCGGTCCCAAAATCACATTAATCGAATTAGCAAAGGATTATGGTTCGTAAACTTGTTTCCCTCCATCACCGCCTATTGCACCATTATAGCATTTTCTGCCACTTTTCTGTCTGCGACCACATTCTGTAACTCGTTTCGAGTACTATCAGAAGTGTACTTTACTTCTGATAGTATATATTATGTTGAATAATGTCAATTTGTGATAATATATGTAATATTAGAAATTTACGAACCTTAACCTATTAAAGCAGAAAGGTGTTTCTATAAAGAAATCGGAAAAAAGTGCGCCTCAAAAAAATTTTGAAACGCACGATTCTTATTTTATTCTCTTAATTGAAAGCTGGCACATTCCGTTTGGTCACTTTCACTGGCATTATATCCGGCTATTCCTATAGTATCAGCGGTGCATACATTATCCTCATTATAAATACATTTCTCTGCTTCGCATTCTATGGAAATATAACGGCTTGGCTCTCCGATACTGTTTCTGTAAGACCCCTCTCTTCTTTCATCAAAGCTTCTGCAGCAGGTATCTTCCGTATCATTTGCCTGATGCCCTTCTACCTTAATAACCCCTTTACAGCATAAGTGAGAATCATTATAAGTGCAATTTTCAGCTGAGCAATCTAAATCCGGCATAATATTACCTCCTTTTCTTTTAGAAGATAGTATTAGCTTCATGGCTCTTCCCTATTCATGAAATATTTTCTTAATTTTTATTTTCTTCCGTACGTATTCTTTTCGTTCTGATTTCTTCACAAATTTCATTTATAAAATCATGTAAATCCTTTTGGCCTTCATCTCCCAAGAAACGGCTGCGAACGGAGATTTTCTTCTCCTCCTCTTCCTTTTCTCCCACAATAATCATATAAGGCAGTTTATCCAGTCTGGCTTCCCTAATTTTATACCCTATCTTTTCCGCTCTTTCATCAACAGCCGCCAAAATTCCGTTGTCCTTTAATTCTTCGCATACTTTCCCGGCATAGCTGTTATATTTTTCGGAAATCGGAAGTACACGTACCTGTTCAGGACAAAGCCATGTAGGAAACAGTCCTGCATATTTTTCAATTAATAATGCCAAGGTCCTTTCATAACAGCCGATACTTGTTCTATGAATGATAAAAGGCCTTTTTTTCTCACCGTCTTTATCAATATAAAACATATCAAATCTTTCTGCTAAGGCAAAATCCAGCTGTATGGTAATAATAGTATCTTCCTTTCCGTATACGTTCTTTGTCTGAATATCCAATTTGGGTCCGTAAAATGCAGCCTCCCCTTCTGCTTCCGTGAAAGGTACTCCTAAATGCTCTAAAATCTCACGCATTTTTTGCTGTGTTTTTTCCCACTGTTCCAGATCACCTAAATATTTTTCCTTATTGTTGGGATCCCATTTGGAAAATTGATAGGTGACCCCTTCTTCCAGACCCAGGGTCTTTAGACAATATCTTGCCAAATCCAGGCAGCCCGCAAACTCTTCTTCGACTTGCTCCGGAGTAACGATCAAATGCCCCTCTGATATGGTAAACTGTCTTACCCTGATTAGTCCATGCATTTCTCCGGAATCCTCGTTACGAAATAAAGTAGATGTTTCACCGTAACGGCAGGGTAAATCCCGGTAGCTTTTCTGGCTTTGTTTATACACATAATATTGAAAAGGGCATGTCATAGGACGCAGGGCAAATACCTCACTGTTTTCATCCTCTTCATCTCCAAGTACAAACATGCCTTCTTTATAATGTCCCCAATGATCGGATATCACATAAAGATCCTTCTTGGCAATAAGAGGTGTTTTGGTTCTCATATAGCCGCGGCGTTCTTCTTCATCTTCTATCCATCTTTGCAGGGTCTGTATTATTTTCGTTCCCTTTGGCATTAACAAAGGCAGCCCCTGCCCTATGACATCAACCGTCGTAAATAACTCCATTTCCCGTCCCAGCTTATTATGATCCCTTTTCTTGATGTCTTCAAGATGCTCCAGATACGCATTTAATTCTTCTTTTTTATCAAAGGCTGTTCCATAAATCCTTGTTAACATTTTATTTTTTTCATTTCCCCTCCAATAAGCACCGGAGGAGGAAATTAATTTATAAGCCTTAATGGTTTTGGTACTCATTAAATGGGGACCTGCACAAAGATCAACAAATTCGCCCTGCCTATAAAAAGATATGACAGCATCCATGGGTAAATCCTGTATTAATTCTACCTTGTACGGTTCGCCTTTTTCTTTCATTAATTGAATGGCTTCTTCCCGGGGCAGCTCAAATCTCTCTAATTTTGCTCCTTCTTTAATAATTTTTTTCATTTCTTTTTCAATAGCATCCAAATCTTCCCTTGTAAACGGCTCACATTCAAAATCATAATAAAAACCTGTATCGATGGAAGGTCCGATGGCTAATTTGGCATCGGGGTATAAGCGTTTCACTGCCTCCGCCAGCACATGGGATGTGGTATGACGTAAGGTCGCAAGTCCCCTTGGATCTGATGCTGTCAGTATATTTAAGCTGCAGTCCTTATTTATCATGGTACGTAAATCTACTACCTCACCATCCACCTCACCTGCAGCAGCCGCTCTTTTCAGTCCTTCCGACAAATCGGCCGCTATTTCATAAACGGACATCCCTTTTTCATATTCTTTTACAGAACCGTCTTTTAAAGTCACTTTCATATTCTATCTCTCCTATCTCTCTAAATACTGTTTACAAAGCTTGTTACTTCACAGGCTTTAACCATTTTGCAGCCACAAGGTCTTTCCTATAAAAAGATGAGTCTGCAAGCAGCCTCACTTGTCATGAATAACAAAGTGTCTTCGACACTTCAGCTCCCCTGCCTCTCATTCTTGAGGG
>CAMJWQ010000350.1 GCA_946409475.1 uncultured Lachnospiraceae bacterium | reverse complement strand
CGAAGGAAGAAGCAGCCAAAAAAGCAAAAGAATATGTTGTTACGGCGATACAAAAATGTGCTGCTGACCATGTTGCTGAAACTACTATTTCGGTAGTGCAACTTCCAAATGATGAAATGAAGGGCAGGATAATTGGTAGAGAAGGAAGAAATATTCGAACCTTGGAAACAATGACTGGTGTGGATTTAATAATAGATGATACACCGGAAGCGGTAATTTTATCAGGATTTGATCCTATACGCAGGGAAGTGGCCAGAATTGCCTTGGAAAAATTAATTGTGGATGGAAGAATACATCCGGCAAGAATTGAAGAAATGGTTGAAAAGGCACAGAAAGAAGTAGAGGTCATGATAAGGGAAGAAGGAGAAGCAGCCACTTTAGAGGTTGGTGTGCATGGCATTCATCCTGAATTAATCAAATTATTAGGTAAAATGAAGTTTAGAACCAGTTATGGACAAAATGCGTTAAAGCATTCCATGGAAGTAGCCCAGCTATCAGGTTTACTTGCGGCTGAAATCGGTGTAGATGTCAGATTGGCGAAAAGAGCCGGATTATTACATGACATAGGCAAATCCGTAGATCATGAAATGGAAGGATCACATATTCAGATAGGTGTTGATTTATGCAGAAAATATAAGGAATCAGCAACTGTCGTCAATGCAGTAGAATCACATCACGGTGATGTTGAACCACAAACTCTCATAGCATGTATTGTACAGGCCGCCGATACCATATCCGCAGCGAGACCGGGTGCTAGAAGAGAAACCTTAGAAACATACACTAACAGGCTAAAACAATTAGAAGATATTACAAACTCATTTAAAGGCGTAGAAAAATCTTTTGCTATTCAGGCAGGTAGAGAAATACGGGTCATGGTTGTACCGGAACATGTAAATGATGAAGAGATGATCTTACTGGCTCGAAATATTTCGAAGCAGATTGAAGCGGAACTGGAATATCCGGGACAAATAAAAGTCAATGTAATTCGTGAATCCAGAGTAGTTGATTATGCGAAGTAATTCTTAAAAACGAATGCAAATAGCTAAATCCCCTTAAATATATTATTTATTGGGCTTTAGCTATTTTTTATTTCATAAAATATTGCAAAATGATTGGCAATATATTAAAATGTGTTAGATTCTACGAATACAATTATATTAAGGAAGGTGCATAATATGTCTTTATCATTATCAAAAAAAGCAATGGCAGTAAAACCATCATCGACACTTGCGATCACGGCAAAAGCCAAGGAAATGAAGGCACAAGGTATTGATGTTGTTGGATTTGGAGCAGGAGAGCCGGATTTTAATACACCGGATAACATTTGTGATGCGGCTATTAAAGCAATTAATGACGGTTTTACCAAATATACACCGGCATCAGGTATTATGGAATTAAAAGAAGCTGTTTGTGAAAAGTTTAAATACTTTAACCATTTAACATATACACCGGACCAGATTGTAATCAGCAATGGAGGAAAGCACTCTTTAACGAATATTTTTCAGGCGATTATAAATCCGGGTGATGAAGTGATTATACCGTCTCCTTATTGGCTGAGCTATCCGGAAATTGTAAAATTAGCCGATGGGATTCCGGTATATATTCGCGGGGAAAAGTCTCAGGGATATAAGGTTAATGCCAAACAAATGGAAGAGGCCATTACGGACAAAACAAAGGCCCTTATTTTAAATACACCCAGTAATCCTTCAGGAATGATCTATTCCAAAGAGGAATTACAGGAAATTGCGGATATGGCAGTAAAACATGATATTTATGTGGTGGCGGACGAAATGTATGAATATTTGATTTATGGAGAGGAAAATCATGTAAGTATCGGTACACTGGGAGATGAAATTTATAAAAGAACCATTACCTGCAGTGGGGTGGCAAAAAGCTATTCCATGACGGGATGGAGAATCGGTTATACCGGTTCCAGTGTGGAAATTGCAAAATTAATGGGAAGTGTACAAAGCCATCAAACATCGAATCCCAATTCCATTGCGCAAAAAGCAGCAGTAGAAGCTTTAAAGGGGCCTCAAAATAAGGTTGCCGTAATGAAAGAGGAATTTGATAAGAGACGTAAATATTTATATGACAGAATCTGTCATATGCCCTTTGTATCGGCACTTGAGCCTAAGGGGGCCTTTTATGTATTTGTAGATGTCAGTGAAGTATTGGAAAAAAACTATAAAGGCAAAAAAATAGAAACAACAGTTGAGCTTGCAAAAATACTTTTAGAGGATTTTGCAGTGGCGGTGGTTCCCTGCGGGGACTTCGGATTTCCTGATCATATACGTTTATCCTATGCCATTGCTATCGGGCAGATTGAAAAAGGCATGGATCGTTTAGAAAAATTTGTAAAAGGACTGTAATATGACAAACGAATTTAGAAGATTAAGCAGGGATTTAATTCATAAGGGAAATATCATTGATTATTACAAGGATACGGTAGCAGTACCAAACGGGAATATTGCCAAATGGGATTTCATTAAGCATAATGGCGCCGCTGCCGTAATTCCGGTTACCGGGGACGGTAAAATCATGATGGTATCCCAGTACCGTAATGCCATTGATGCCTATACCCTGGAAATACCGGCAGGAGGACTAAAAAATACGGAAGAAACTACTATGGCATGCGCTTTTCGTGAGCTTGAGGAAGAGACCGGCTATAAAACAAGCAATTTAGATTTTTTATTATCTCTTTATACAACGGTAGCTTTTTGTAATGAAAAAATTGATATTTATGTGGCACATCATTTGATACCGTCTAAACAAAATCTGGACGAGGATGAGTTTATAACCGTAAAAGAGTTTGATTTGGATGAATTGTGTGAAATGATCTTCACCGGCAGGATAATTGATGCAAAGACCATCGCGGCAATTATGGCCTATAAGCATAAATATGGAGATAAAAAATAAAAGGAGCTATGCAGTCCTGCCTGCTTGATTCCGCACAAAATAGTCATGAAAAAAAGTTTAAAGCATATAATTAGGTAACAAACGGACAAAGAGGTGAGTACTTGCCCTTAAGAATAAAAGAGAAAGCCGTGTTACCGAAAAACAGCTTATTATTAACTTTGATCATAGGTCTTATAGTAGGTATTTTTTTAGCTAATATAATAGGAAGTTCCTATCTTTCTTCTAATGCCAGTTTAATTAGTGGCTATTATATGAATAAATATGCCTATCTGACACCGGATTATGGAAGGCTGTTTGTATATGTGTTTAATCAGAGAATCATTCCCGTATTATATTTATGTTTATTCGGTATGACCATGTTTGGATTGGTCGTTGTTTATGGCTATGTGTTTTGGTATGGATTCTCAGCCGGCATGCTGCTGTCATTATTTTCCATACAATATGGAATGAGGGGAATTTTATTTTGTATCATAGCCATTATGCCCCAGTATATCTTATATATACCGGCATTTGTTTTATTGATTCATATCGTGTATCAGTTAACCATGGAATTATATTTTAAGAAATCCTATACGGGCAAGAATTTCAATTCCAAAAAGCAGATCTTTTTTTCCTGTTTTCTGCAATTATTATTAATTATTTTGTGTATGATTATCGGTGTAATTTTGGAAACCTATGTCAACACCTATTTATTAAAAAAAATAATAAATATCTTATGAAAAATTATTACAACATATGGTGGGGTTAAAAAGCGAACTTTACGATATGTTGTATTTTTATGTCAAAATATATAAAAATGTATAAATATATGGAAAAT
>CAMJWQ010000349.1 GCA_946409475.1 uncultured Lachnospiraceae bacterium | reverse complement strand
CGGTATATTTTTTTATAATAAATATAACTTAGCTATTATGTCTGAGAAAAAGTATAGA
Organism: uncultured Lachnospiraceae bacterium; assembly: GCA_946409475.1. Classification (GTDB taxonomy): domain Bacteria; phylum Bacillota; class Clostridia; order Lachnospirales; family Lachnospiraceae; genus CAMJWQ01. The sequence continues at coordinate 3,687 of CAMJWQ010000349.1, read as the reverse complement.
CAGGAAACAAATTATACGAGGGAGGATAAAAAATGGAACTGACGCATGCAGCAACCCGTAAAGCCTTAGGTATAGCAATTGATGGTGTAATCAAATATATTAACGAGGATCGGGAAAAGAATCTTTTAAAAATAGTGGACATTTCCGAAAGGTTTTTAGGTGATACTTTTAAAAGAAAAACCTATGAAGGGGCCAGAGGCCTGATTAAGGATAAGGATGGAAAATGGATGCGGTATTTAAACCGTGCACTTGACGAGGTGGATCCGCATGTGTTAAAGACGACTGCATTAAATCTTGGTTTTGAGGCAGCATTCAGCGGTTATAAAAAAACCTTGGAATTGAAAAAAAAGTATCAATGCAATATTCCCTGGATAATCCTTATGGATCCCACCAGCGCCTGTAATCTTAAGTGCACCGGCTGTTGGGCGGCGGAATACGGACATCAGATGAGCCTGACTTATGAAGAAATGGATCAAATCATAACACAGGGCAAGGCATTGGGAATCTATTTTTATATGTATACCGGCGGAGAGCCCATGGTAAGAAAGAAGGATTTATTACGTCTCTGTGAAAAGCATAAGGACTGCGCCTTTCATGCTTTCACGAACGGGACATTGATTGATGAGGATGTCTGCCGGGAAATGGCACGGGTCGGTAATATTTCCCTGTCCATAAGCCTGGAGGGATTTGAAGAGGTTAACGACGGAAGAAGAGGAAAGGGAGTTTATCGGAAGGTAATGCAGGCTATGGATTTGATGAAGCGATATGGTCTTATTTTCGGAACCTCTATTTGTTATACAAGCAAAAATATTGATACGGTTGCATCGGATGAATTTTTAGACATGATTATCGGGAAGGGCTGCCGTTTTACCTGGTACTTTCATTATATGCCGGTGGGAAATGAGGCTTCCGTAGATTTGCTGCCATCAAGAGAACAGAGGGAGTATATGTACCGCCGGGTACGGGAAATCCGTGGCAGGGAGGGTGGAAAGCCTATCTTTGCAATGGACTTCCAAAATGACGGAGAGTTTGTGGGAGGATGTATTGCAGGCGGAAAATACTATTGTCATATTAATCCCAACGGAGATGTGGAACCATGTGTATTTATCCATTATTCCGGTGCGAATATTAAGGAAGAAAGTCTGCTTGAATGTATGAGACAGCCGTTGTTCATGGCTTACAGGGACGGACAGCCATTTAATGAAAACCACCTAAGACCCTGTCCGATGTTAGAGAACCCGGAATATTTACAGAAAATGGTTAACAGGACAGGCGCCATATCCACAGATATGCAGTCACAGGAAAACGTGGAGCATTTATGTAAAAAATGTGTACATTATGCCGAGGATTGGAAACCGACTGCAGAAAAACTTTGGCAGGGAGGAAAGAAACAGGCATAGCGGCAATAGAAAAATAAAAGCAGAAAATATGAAAAGAAAAAGTGAGAAAAAAATATGGATTAAGAAAGCTCTGATAGGTATATTTATCTGTGTGGTACTATATCAATTTAGGGATTTGATATGGGAAGGACTGCAGGAAATACAAAAAATTTTCTTAGGCAGAATAGCTGCTGCTTGTTTGTCTCTTGCATACATGGGGATAGAGGGTGCCGTCATTTTGAAGATGGCAGGACAATATAAGAATAGGCTGTCTTTGAAAAAATGTGTGGGCTGTGCTTATTATTGTGCCTTCCTGCGCCTTGCTACCCTTGGAAGCGGGACAGGAATAGGGGAGATTTACTACCTGAGCAAAGTCGGAATGAATCCGGCCCAGGCAACAGGTATGAGCCTGATTCAATATATGATGCAGAAAATTTCAATCGCATTATATGGAGGGATTTGTTTTTTGGTGTTTTATCCCGTTATAGATTCCTATATAGGGGCCTATCATAAATATTTGTTATTGGCAGTATTTATAACGGCAGCAGTGATAACAGGAATAATTTTGATTACGGTACCGTCAAAATGTTCTGCCTTCGTAATGGTTCAGCTTGATAAAATTGGCCGGCATGACAGCAAATGGCAGGAAAGAATAAATAAGGCAAAAGAGCAGGTGGAGCTTCTGCAAAAGGCGGCAACCGGTCTGCTCCGGGAAAAGAAGAGACTGTGCAAAGTATTTTTTTTAGACTTTTTCAAATATACCTGCTGGTATTTGATTCCTTTCGTTTTATATGGAAGTGACACGGAACTTACCTTTGGCAGGTCTCTTATATTTACCGCTCTGGCAAATATGCTGGCCGGTGTAATTCCGGCACCAAGCGGACTGGGAGCCTTAGAGACGGTGTTTATCATTCTCTTTTCACCGGTTTTACGAAGGGAGCGTGCTATTTCCCTTGCACTGGTATATCGGTTTGTAACAACGATGGTGCCGTTTATTGTGGGAAGTATAGTTGCGTGGAGATTTAGTAAGGAACAATAAAAAAGGGGAAAAGAAGAATTAGCGTAAGCTTCCTGCCGCTGTTTTATTTGAGTTCACGAACGATAAAAAATGTTGTATAATATTTTTGACTTATTAATTCCAGCTTATGTAAGCAAAAAAGAAGAGCTTTTAAAAAACAGCATTTTAAAGAAAGTGGAAGATCATGAAATCAACAATAAAAGATATTGCAAGAGAATGTGGATTGTCGGTATCGACCGTATCCATGGCACTGTCGGATAAACCGAACAGAATATCTGCCCAAACAAGAGAAAGGGTGCGCCTGACAGCGGAACGCCTGCATTATCAGCCTAACCTGGCGGCTGTCAGCCTGGTTAACAGAAAAAGTAAAATGGTTGGTATCGTGGTGAATGATATCAGGAATACCCATATTTCTTCTTTGTTTATGGCAATTAATAAGGAACTGGAGGAAAAAGGATATTCAATGATCTGCCATGTTCTTGATAATGAGGATTTGAGTTCAAATTTGAAACTGATTAAGCTGATTTCTTCCGAGAACGTATCGGCATTGATATGGGCGAAATCACTTGAAGTGGATAAGCCGGAAGAAAATTTTAATTTAAAGTATGATATGGAGCAGCTGGGAATACCCATCATTACCATGGATGAATTTAAGTTAGAGTGCGCCGGGGTGGATGTATGCTTTGATTATAACATGGGAGGATATCTTGCGACGAAACACTTAATAACCTGCGGACATGAAAGAATAGGGTGCCTTACCGGAGACAGTAATTTTAAAGTGACCCAGGAAAGGCTGTCGGGATACCGGAGGGCATTAAAAGAATTTGGAATAGAATACTCGCAGGAGCTGGTATACAGTGGTAATTACACCATGGAAGTAGGTTATAAATCCTTATCCTATTTTCTGGGACAGAATGTTACTGCTATTTTTTCATTTAATGACGAGATGGCATTCGGCCTTTATCAAGCCGCCAGGATTTATGGTGTTCATATCCCGGAAGAGTTATCAATAATAGGATTTGATAATGTTCCGTTTGCGGATGTTATGGAGGTCCCCCTTAGTACCGTAAATGTACCTATTGTTGAAATGGGAACATATATAGGAAGGGAAATGATTGCCCTGCTGGAGAATACGGAAGAGAGGCCCAGAGGAAAGAAAATATATAAGCCGGACTTACTGTTACGTGGCAGCACAGCGAAATGGAAGAGAAAATAAAGTAAATAAGGAAATGATAATGAAAACAGCTGATTTCTATTAGCTGTTTTTTGCAGCTTACGGATATTCATGGC
>CAMJWQ010000348.1 GCA_946409475.1 uncultured Lachnospiraceae bacterium | reverse complement strand
AATTAATAGTCAAGAGATATTATTAACAAAAGTAGCTGATAAATTTTTGAAAAAAATGGATTAATCACACATAAAAAAATTACTTTACTTATCGCAGTAATTATGCTAAAATTACTACGACAGATAAAGTACGACAGTCGTAGTATAAAGACTATAAATTATTTTGTACAATAACAGACATTTTTATGCAGTATTATCAGTTCCCGGATCTGTTAATGAAGCAAGGAGGAGATTGATTGATCAGCAGCGATGTTATAAGAGGCTATAATGATACGATTATTTTATACCTTTTACTTGCAGGCGATTCTTATGGCTATGAGATCTCAAAAAATATCAGATCCATAACAAAGGAAGAATATGTCATGAAAGAAACAACATTATATTCGGCTTTCAGCAGGTTGGAAAAGAACGCTTTTATAGAATCTTATTTTGGTGAGGAAACACAGGGTAAAAGAAGGACCTATTACCGGATTACGGAAAAAGGCAGAAGGTATTATAAGGAAAAATGCCGGGAATGGGAATTAACCAAAAAAGTGATTAATAAATTTATTGAGGAGTGATTAAATATGGAGACAATAAAGAACTATTTGGATAATTTATTTCAAAGTATTCCTAAAACGGAAGAAGTGATACGCTTAAAAAATGATTTACTGGCTAATATGGAGGATAAATACACCGAACTGAAAAAAGCAGGTAAAACGGAAAATGAAGCTATTGGAATTGTAATAGCAGAGTTTGGAAATATTGATGAATTATTAAATGAGATGGGTTTTGATTCGGTTAATTCCATGGATTTTGAAAAACAGAAGCAGGGTATAAGTGCCAGTGAAGCCAGAGATTTTATTCAAACCAAAATATTTTCGGGTAAATTAATAGGTATAGGGGTAGCTTTGATCATGGCAGGAGCCTCCCTAATGATATTTTTATATAACCAAATAGAGCAGAATATTATTTTTACCAATATATCCGGCGAAGCAAAAGAATTTATCCCGGTCATTCTCCTTCTTATTAGTGTTGTAATGGCAGTCCCCCTTTTTATCTATTCAGGAATGAAGGAAGAGCCCTATCATCATATAGATGAGGGTAAATTTTCACTTACCTCCGGCTTACGGGGAATTTTGCAAAATGAATATAAGAAGGTTTCCTTCACAGGAAATATATTGGTCATAATTGGGGTCAGCTTATGTATTTTATCCCCTATTTCTATTTTTACAGGCAGCTTATATGGAGAAACAGGAAGCATCTATGGAGTTTCTGTCTTACTGCTAATTGTAGCGGCAGCCGTTCTGCTGTTTATCATAGGCGGAAGCAAAACGGAGGCTTATAAAAAGCTGTTAAAAACAGTACGTTAAAGGGAAAGAATTAAATGAAATTTATATAAATGAGGCAGTTGATCATAACTATGCTGTGCATTCGTTAACCTGGGGATGCGCAGCATTTTTAATTCATGACAAATGAGGCCGCTATTGACAAAAGAAGGAATACCTATTATCTTTAACATATACCCCCCCTACGGGGTGGGGGAGTAAATGTTATGAGAAAGCTGGTGTGAAATGAAACAAAAATATACGGTAACAGGCATGACCTGCTCCGCCTGTCAAAATCATGTGGAAAAGGCTGTCGGTAAAGTGGAAGGGGTATCTAAGGTAAGTGTAAGCCTTTTGACTAACTCCATGCTGGTGGAAGCGGATGAGCATTTAAATGACAAGAGCATCATTAATGCGGTAAAGTCTGCCGGATATGAAGCTTATAAGCCCGGGGAGCAAAAAAGCAGAGAAAATACGAAGCCGGCGGAAAATGATGAGGCAGACAGCCTGAAAAAAAGATTAATCTGGTCCGTTGTCTTTCTGATACCGCTGTTTTATATTGCCATGGGACATATGCTGGGGTTCCCTATCCCGGATTTCCTGCATGGAAATGAAAATGCCCTTACTTTTTCCTTTACACAATTTTTGTTAACGCTTCCTATCCTATTAATTAATTATAAATATTTTGAAGCAGGGTTTAAGAATCTGCTACACAGAAGTCCCAATATGGACAGCTTAATTGCTATGGGAGCCTCCTCTGCCTTCTTATACGGAATATTTGCCATATACCAGATAGGCTGGGGACTGGGGCACGGACAGGAGGCAATTGTCAGCCAATACCGGATGGATTTATATTTTGAGTCTGCCGGTATGATTGTATCTCTCATTACCGTGGGAAAATATCTGGAGGCCAAATCAAAAGGCAGGATGTCGGATGCGATTACCAAGCTGATGAATCTGGCCCCGAAAACTGCTTTCGTCATCAGGGACGGAAAGGAATCCGAGGTTGCTGTTGAAGATATCATGGCAGGAGATATCGTAGTGATAAGGCCCGGAAACAGTATTCCCGTAGACGGGGTGATACGGGAGGGAAAGGCATTTATTGATGAAGCTGCCATTACCGGAGAAAGTATGCCCGTTGAAAAGCAGCCGGGTGACAGTGTTATCAGCGCCACCATTAATAATTCCGGTTATTTTCAGTTTCAGGCTACCCGGGTGGGAGAGGATACCACTCTTTCCCAGATCATAAGGCTGGTAGAGGAGGCGGCTTCCTCTAAGGCACCTATTGCGAAACTGGCTGATAAAATAAGCAGCGTCTTTGTACCTGCGGTGATCACCCTTGCCTTTTTATCCTTTGTTATATGGATGTTTTTGTCGGGAAGCTTTACCTTTTCCCTGTCAACAGCCATTGCCGTATTGGTAATTTCCTGTCCCTGTGCATTAGGGCTGGCCACGCCCACGGCTATTATGGTGGGAACGGGAAAAGGAGCGGAAAAAGGTGTTTTGATCAAAACGGCCGAAAGCCTGGAAACAGCCCATACCATAGATACGGTAGTTTTGGATAAAACGGGAACCTTGACCATTGGAAGACCTATGGTGACAGATATCCTGCCGGGTGAGGGAACGGATAGAGAGACACTTCTTAAGGCTGCGGCAGGGATAGAAAAGCTGTCGGAGCATCCCCTCGCGGAAGCCATCGTAACGTACGCAGAGGCAGAGAACGTGAAGCCTGAAGGTGTGGAGGACTTTGAAGGGCTGCCGGGAAAGGGCCTGAAGGGATATATGAACGGTAAAAGGATATTGGCAGGAAACGAGCTTTTAATGGAGCAGTTTTCCATCCATTGCAGGGAAGAACAAAAACAGGCGTTACAGTATGCAAAACAGGGAAAAACGCCGTTGTTTTTTGCTGTGGATGAAAAGATGGCCGGCTTAATTGCCGTAGCGGATGTGGTTAAGGCTACAAGTAAACAGGCAGTTACGGAATTTAAAAGCCTTGGCATAGAAGTTATTATGTTAACAGGCGACAATCAGGTAACAGCAGATGCTATTAAAAAGGAACTGGGAATTGACAAGGTCGTTGCCCAGGTAATTCCCCAGGAGAAGGAAAGGGAAATCAGAAGACTGAAAGAAGCGGGTAAAAAGGTAGCCATGATAGGAGACGGGATTAATGATGCACCTGCCCTTATGAAGGCGGATGTAGGGATATCCGTTTCTAACGGAACGGATATTGCAATGGAGGCGGCAGATGTTGTCCTGATGAAAAACGATATATTAGACGCTGTTTATCTCCTTAAGCTTTCAAAGGCTACGGTTACCAATATCAAACAAAATTTATTCTGGGCATTTTTTTATAACTGCCTGGGGATACCCTTAGCTGCAGGGGTATTTTATCCATTCTTCGGATGGAAGCTGAATCCGATGTTCGCAGCGGCCGCTATGAGCT
>CAMJWQ010000347.1 GCA_946409475.1 uncultured Lachnospiraceae bacterium | reverse complement strand
TGAAACAGTCATTAAATTCTTTAAGATAATGCTGCGATTTATCAGCAGAAAGAGATTGGTTTAGAAAGAAAGATACATAGGAATAAATGGCAGTACTGCCAATAAAATAACTCCTTTCATGAGCATAACAGCATGAAAGGAGTTATAATTATTTTTCCGCTTCCGCTACGATATCTTCCAGTACTTTGATAAGGTCCTGAAGGGTATATAATTTTACGTTTCGTTCCAATATGGCATTTTTTAGGTTGATGGATAAGGATTCAAATTTATCTTGAATTGCCGGTGCGATATACGACATCAAATCACCTCTAATCTGATTTTTCTGAATGTGCGTTGTAATTATAACCGGGTTTATCAATATCGGGGATATCTTCATCCCCATATTCGGAATTGTAATCATAATCAAGATTTATACCGTTTTTAGCCCCTGTATCCTTTGATGGTGTGCCTTTATTATTTTTACCTTTCATATAACCGCTCCTTTCGATGAAATACAATTTGAGTAGGACATTAATAAGTATTTACTGTTAGAAGATATTTATGTATGCTGATAAAGAGTGAGACAGATGCCGGCCTATTCGTAAAATAATTGGCATATTTGTATATTCCGGCACATTATGAATGGTATGGCTGAACTGTTATATTTGATTTTATAAATAAAACATCTTGATTTATTTTATAAGTGGTTGTATGATAATGCAATCGGACAAAAACATACAAAATTTGATTTTTTTTAATAGAAAATACGGTTCAATTATAGATATCTGAATTTCAGAAATAAGTATTTAATTTACCGCTTATTAGGTTCGGGAGGATTAAAGTGAGACAAAAGATTTGGAAATTGCAGGATAGTTTCTCCACTACACAAATCATAGCCATGGGCTTTTTAATTGTTATATTATCGGGAGCGATATTATTAAGTCTCCCCATCAGCAGTACATACGGCGAAGCAACTAATTTTATAGATGCATTATTTACATCTACTACCTCTGTTTGCGTAACAGGATTGGTTACATTACCGACAGCAACCTATTGGTCTGTTTTTGGCAAAATAGTGATATTGTGCCTCATACAGGTTGGCGGACTGGGATTCATGACTTTTTTCACAACGGTATTATTATTATTAAAAAAACGGGTCACATTAAAAGAGAGAATGACGATACAGGATTCTCTTAATGAAACAGGATTATCGGGTTTAGTGAAACTGGTAAAAAAGATTATTAAGGGGACTTTAATAGTGGAAGGAATCGGCGCCTTGCTGTATAGTATCAATTTGATTCCTGTTTATGGTCCGGTTAAAGGAATCTGGGTATCGGTTTTTACAGCAGTTTCCGCTTTTTGTAATGCAGGCATCGATATATTCGGGGCAGACGGAATGGAACCTTTTTTTCATTTTAAAATTTTGAATTTTACGACAATGATGTTGATATTTCTTGGGGGAATTGGGTTTTCCGTCTGGTGGGATGCCATAAAGGTATTTAAGCATATGAGAATCAATAAAACCGGCCTGCGTAAATCCTTAAATCTTTTATCCCTGCATTCTAAGTTATCCCTGACAATTACAGGTATTCTTATTTTGGGTGGGGCGCTGGGATTTTTATTATTTGAATATAATAACCCCAACACCTTAAAAGGAAATTCTTTGTTTGATAAAATTATGGCTTCCTTATTTCAGTCTATAACTACCAGAACTGCCGGGTTTGCGACCATAGCGCAAAGTGATATGACTATTTCCTCGCAGTTGCTAACGGTTTGCTTAATGGTTATCGGTGGTTCTACGGCAGGTACGGCCGGCGGTATTAAGACGGCTACCTTTGGAGCGGTTGTTCTGTCGGTAATAGCGGTTATTAGGGGAAAAGAATGTACACAGGCATTTAACCGCACGATACCGGCGGCTATTGTCAGAAAAGCTCTGGCAATTATGTGCATCAGTTTGATGGCGTTAATTGCCGGCTGCATGGTTCTTTCCTTAACGGAACATGCTGATAGCTTTATGGTTATATTATTTGAGGTTACTTCCGCATTGGCAACAGTTGGTTTGAGCTTGGGAATTACGGCAGAATTAAATATTTTGAGTAAAATTTTAATTATCATACTTATGTACATAGGACGAATAGGTCCCATATCCATGGCGATAGCTTTCACCATTAAAAGACGTAAGGCGGGAAACGGAGTTAAGCTCCCGGATGAAAATATTATGGTTGGCTAGCGGGCTGAAAAAAGGCTGAGAAAATGGTTAGAAATATAGCTGAAAATTCAGCCTAAAAACCTACTAAAAAACGTATAAAAATCCAGGCCGAATAAATTTAGAAAATACTTGCAATTTTTGATAATCATGTTATAATGTATTTGATTGTATAAATTATACTATAGAGTGGGCGCAGGTCCACTCTTATTTGTTGGGAAAGAAGGTGTGAAAATGACCAGGAAAGAAAATTATGAAGTAAAAACACAAAAGCTGTTGGAACCAATAACAGAATCTCTTAATTTTGAAATCGTTGATATTGAATTTGTGAAAGAAGCGGGGAATTGGTTCTTAAGAATCTATATTGACAAACCCGGCGGTATTACCATAGATGACTGTGAGGTTGTCAGTCGGGCCCTAAGTGATGAGCTGGATAAAAAGGATTATATTGATGAGGCTTACATTTTGGAAGTAAGCTCACCGGGACTTGGCAGACCCTTAAAGAAAGAAAAAGATTTTTTGAGAGGTATCGGAGAAGAGGTGGAGGTAAAAATGTATAAGCCTATTGGGAAACAAAAAGAATTTCGCGGCATCTTAAAAGCATATAGTAAGGAACAAATTACATTAATATTGGAAGAAGAAACGGAAATTAAAATAAATCACAAAGATATTGCATTAATCAGACTTGCCTTTGATTTTTAAATTAGGAGGATAATATAATGAACAAGGAACTGCTGGACGCATTAAATATTCTTGAAAAAGAAAAAGACATTAGTAAGGAAACTCTTTTGGAAGCGATTGAAAATTCTTTGATAACGGCGTGCAAAAATCACTTTGGGAAATCGGATAATATTAAAGTAATAATGAATCACGAAACCTGTGATTATCATGTTTATGCGGAAAAGACTGTTGTGGAAGACGTAAAGGACAGTGCGATGGAAATCAGTCTGGTAGATGCAAAATTAATTGACTCCAAATATGAAACCGGTGATATTGTAAATGTGGAGGTTAAATCCAAGGAATTTGGGCGTATTGCCACTCAAAATGCTAAAAATGTCATTTTACAGAAAATAAGAGAGGAAGAAAGAAGAGTATTGTACAGCCGTTATTACAAAAAGGAAAAAGATGTAATAACAGGTATTGTGCAAAGAATGGTAGGTAAGAATATAAGTATCAATTTAGGAAAAGTTGATGCTATGCTAAATGAAAATGAGCAGGTAAAGGGAGAAGTTTTTCGTCCCACGGAGAGAATTAAGGTATATATTTTAGAAGTAAAAGAAACGACTAAGGGACCTAAGATATTAGTTTCACGAACTCACCCTGAACTGGTAAAACGTTTGTTTGAGTCTGAAGTTACGGAAGTGAAAGAGGGTATCGTTGAAATTAAAAGCATATCAAGAGAAGCCGGTTCAAGAACTAAAATTGCAGTATGGTCCAATAATCCTGACGTAGACCCCGTAGGGGCATGTGTCGGTTTAAACGGAGCAAGAGTCAATGCCATTGTGGCAGAGCTTCGGGGAGAAAAAATAGATATTGTAAATTGGAGTGATAATCCGGCTATATTAATTG
>CAMJWQ010000346.1 GCA_946409475.1 uncultured Lachnospiraceae bacterium | reverse complement strand
TAACCCCCTGGAAGGTTTTAAACATCAGGTTAAAATGTCTGATATCGGTAAAGTTATGTTTTCCGCAGGAAGGGCAGGCAATTTTATGTTCCGAAATATAATTCATCATCTGTTCGTTTGACCATGCGTCAACAGCTCCTTTTGCCTGTATCCCGTTGGCCGCATTATAGTCTTCAATAATCTTATCCGCACGGAATCTTTCATGACATTCCCTACAGTCCATAAGCGGATCCGAAAAGCCTGCCAAATGCCCCGATGCCACCCATGTCTGCGTATTCATAAGAATAGCACAATCCACTCCCACATTATAGGGATTCTCCATGATAAATTTTTGCCACCAGGCTCTTTTTATATTGTTTTTTAATTCCACCCCCAGATTACCGTAATCCCATGTATTAGCAAGACCTCCATAGATTTCGGATCCCGGATATACAAATCCTCTGGCTTTTGCTAACGCTACAATTTTATCCATTGTTTTTTTCATTTTCCTACCTCACACCTTTTACTTTCAACTTTATATTTGCCTGAATTTATCATGATTTTCATCATTCAGGCTCATCCCTATTTATAGAAAATATAACTCCATTCCTTATTGTCAATGTCTTGCGTGATACCCGCCAATTTACTGTTAATAAGGTTCACATTTCCGCCGGTATACAGGATTTTTCCTGCAGTTGATACGTTCAAGGCCTCATCCGTAATCACCACATGATAATCGGACAAATCATTTTCCTCATCAAAATCCATTTCTTCCCGGGATTCACTTTCATAAAAGGGACCCGAAAAATCATACCCCTCGCTCATTGCCTCCGATACTTGTCCCGAGAAAAAATGAATGTCATTGAAGGCCGCATAATCTGCCGCTTCCGTATATTCCAATTTAACAATAACCTTTCCTTCCTTTTCCTCGCATGACAGCAATTTTACATTCTCCGAGCCAAGGTTCTGATTATATTCCGTTATATCTTCCTGTATGACAGATTCCAATTCTTCTATATTATAATAGGATTGATCAAATTCCTCTACAATGGTTTCTATGACCGGGCCCTTCTCTTTTATCTGTACCATGCTGATATCCGATTCTTTGCCAAGGGAACAGGCTGTCAGAGAACATAAAAAAATAAAGGTTAGAATCAAACATACTAACTTTTTCATATTTTCCCTCCTAGTTTAGTCATTTCATTATATCCTTAATACTATTCTTTTTCAACAGCAAAATTGTATCAATTTTCATGCACTTCTGCCGTTTATCCCATATAAATGCCTGTTTACCGCAATTGCTGCAGGATGGATAAGGTCTTAAATCTTTTGTCTAAATAAATACCCTTATACTGCTCCATCACCTTTTTAAATTCATTAAAAACGGCCGGAGCAAGTGTAAAGGTATAAAGCTTCGGGAGCTTACTGGCAATAATGAATTGCAGGGTATATAGAGTTACGTCCGCTATTTGTATGCTATCCTTATTTCCATTTTTATGATATTTATTATCCCTGCAATCGCTGCACAGAGCGCCTCCTGACTTACTGTCAAAGGCGCACAGCTTCTCTTTCCTGCGGCATGATACACATTCAAAAACCTGTGGATATTCCCCGTTGATGACCATAACCTTAAGTTCATATATGTATTGAATCAGCTCATACTCAATGGTTCCTTTTATGATTGCCTTTAAGGTCAGGTATAATAATTGTAAAAGCATTTTTTCATCACTGTTTTCCCTGGCATAATAATCCGCTAATTCTAAAAAATACATACCATAATAGGCAGCCATAATGTCATTTCTCAATTCCGCAAAATAATCATGGATATACGTTTTTACGATCCGATAGGCGGTTGTTCCTTCAAAGAGGGTAAACTCACCAAAAGAAAAAGGATTACAGCTTGCAAGAAGTGCACTGTTCTGCCTCCTGGCACCTTTTGCAAAAGCGGTTATTTTTCCTCTTTCTTTTGTAAGTAATACAACCCTTTTATCGTAATCCCCTACCGGCATTACCGATAAAACCATTGCTGTTACTATGATAGGCTGTGTCATAATTTGATTCACCTGCCTGCATTATTTCCGAACTTTTTGTATAAACCTGTCCGTTTTTTTCCTTATAACTCAAATAATCACTTATTTTCCCTGTATATTCAAACATTTTCCAATAATCATTGTATTTCATAAATATCCCCCTAACATTATTTTATAATATTAGGTTTTGCAAAAATCAAATACTTATACTCCTCTTATTCGGATTCTTTTTTATCATAACCAAAATTTTTGATTAAAAATTCACTGTCTCTCCAGTCCTTTTTCACCTTCACCCACAGCTGCAGATTTACCCTGCTTTGCAGCATTTTTTCTATTTCAAACCGTGCATGGGTTCCGATTTTTTTAAGCATGGAACCTTTCTTTCCTATTATAATGCCCTTATGGGAATCCTTTTCACAAATAATGGTGGCTTCCAGGTCTATGATATCTTCCTTTTTTCTGGCTTTCATAGACTCAATGGTGACAGCAATTCCATGCGGAACTTCTTCATTAAGTGCATGAAGAGCCTTTTCTCTGATTATTTCAGCTACTATCTGTCTTTCAGGCTGGTCCGTTACGGTATCTTCATCATAAAACAGGGGGCCATAGGGTAAATGACAGAAAATCAGTGTTATCAGCTTTTCCATATTATCGCCCTTCACAGCGGATACCGGAATGATTTCCTCAAATTGGTACAAGGTCTGGTATTTATCTATCACGGCCAGTATCTGCTCTTTCTTTATCATATCGATTTTATTGATGACCAGAATCACAGGTACGGTTACCTTTTTTAATTCCTCTCCAATATGAGTATCTCCCGGGCCGATAAAATCAGAGGGCTCCACAAGCCAAAGAATAACATCTACTTCCTTTAGTGTCCGCATAGCCGTCCGCACCATATAGTCACCCAGTTTATTTTTAGCCTTATGAATACCTGGTGTATCTAAAAATATAATCTGACCCCGCTCGTCCGTATACACGGTTTGAATCCTATTTCTTGTTGTCTGGGGTTTATTGGAGGTAATGGCAATTTTCTGTCCGATCATTTGATTCATTAATGTGGATTTTCCCACGTTGGGTCTTCCCACCAAGGTAACAAAACCTGATTTTTTTTCTATCCCATTCATATGTTTTCCCATCTATATAAATAAATTTTCCACTGTTTGAAATAATTGCTTTTGTTCCTCAATTTTTTCTTCATTTCCGATAACACAGATACATTTATCCTCTAAAATGCTTCTTATCAAGCCTTCCAAATCACGAATTGATTGCTGGCCGGCGTTTACTATTTCCTGTCTTTCCCTTCGTAAAGCTTCAAAATCCAGTTGGTTTAAGTAAGCCATCAGGGAACGTTTTCCCCTGGCATATGGATTCAGCGGGGTATCTAAGTCCGATATGGTCCCTATAATATATTTTGTCATATCTCTGTCATCCGCATCAAAATTTTTAATATATTCCGGAACTCCCTCATAAATGGTCAGGGTTTTTTCTAAATTCGGATCCCGATAGGATACAAAATAAGAATCTCCGTTTCTGGAAAAACCATTCATGCATCCGTAAGCTCCGCCTTTTACTCTGATATTAATCCATAAATAGTCGTAGCTTAATATTACTTTGAGAATTTTAAGAACCCCGCTATAGCAGAACCCTTTCCTAAGAAAATTACCCGCTTGGGATACATACTGAATTTTTGAAGAGGTTTTAAATCCTTCATTTTTCATTTCCATGGGAAACTCATAGGCTTGCAGGGTATCCGT
>CAMJWQ010000345.1 GCA_946409475.1 uncultured Lachnospiraceae bacterium | reverse complement strand
TGCGGGTGTTGTCATAAGGTTCTGTCCGCCAGGCCACTGATCAGGTCCAAACAGCATTGGACAGTTTTCAATTGCCACCTTTACACCTTTTTGAGCGGCAAATTCAATTACTGAGGGCCAAATTTTCTTTACAAGCTCCAGATTTTCTTCTACTGTCTTCTTCTGATCACGTCCAATAAAGGTTGTGACCATTCCAACGCCAAGCTTTGCACTTACTTCAATCACTTTTTTCAGGTGATCCATATTAGCATTTGCTTTTGCTTCATCCTCATCCAGCATATTGGGATAAAAAGCCAGGGAAGAAATCTCTACCCCTTTTTCTTTGCTGTAATCCATAATATGTTTTGCATACGCATCATCAATTATGGCTCTTCCTGCATCAATGTGGCTGACACCAGCATAGCGGCGTTCGGCGCCGCCTGCCGGCCAGCAGGCGACTTCAACGTATTCAAATCCTTCTTCAGCTGCAAAATCCATCATCTGTTCATAATTATAATTTTCAAGAATTGATGTTATAAATCCCAGTTTCATTCTACACCCTCTATTTTTCTAAAATAATTTCTTCTCCTGTTTCTGCTGATTTATATATTGCTTCAAGAATCTGCGAAACTACAAAAGCCTGCTCCGGTCTTACTAACGGTTCTCCATCACTCAGAATTGCTTTTAACCACTGTTTTGCCTCTACTTCTCCAGGTTCTCCGCTTCCCCCCTCAAAGTATGCAATCTCTCCGCCAGGAGCAAGTTTTTCATCCATCAGCTGTCCATTTCTTCCCTTATTATAGATAATTTCATTTTCTTTATAGCTCATGCCTGAATGAATTTCTGCTCCGGCCAATGTTCCACAAAGTGTTGTGGATGCTTCTCTGGATTCCATCATATTAATCGCCCATGCTGCCTCCAGATTAATCAGAGAACCATCTTTCATTTTTATGAAGCCCATTGCGGAATCTTCCACTTCATAGGTTTCCGGATCCCATGGTCCAAACATATTTCCCTCTACCGCCTGTGGAAGATGTCCCAATTTATAGAATACCTGACCAGATACAGATACCGGTTCGTAGTTATCCATCATCCATAAGGTAAGATCTAATGCATGTGTTCCGATATCAATTAATGGTCCGCCGCCCTGTAATGCTTTATTTGGAAATACACCCCAGGTAGGAACTGCTCTCCTTCTGACCGCATGTGCCTTCCCGTAATAGATTTCTCCAAGGTCACCCTTTTCACATGCTGCCTTTAAATTCTGAACCTCTGGACGGAAACGATTCTGATAACCTATTGTGAATTTCTTTCCGGACTTCTTCCATGCTTCAATCATTTTCCTGGCGTCTTTTGTATTATGAGCCATAGGCTTCTCACACATAACATGTTTTCCTGCTTCAAAAGCTGCTACCGTTGCAGGACAATGTACTACGTTTGGTGTTAATACGTGAATCACATCAATATTCTTATCTTTGTACATCTCGTTGTAGTCCGTATAAATTTTTACATCTGGTGTGCCATACTCTTTTGCTGCTTTAACAGCTCTTTCTTCGATAATGTCGCAGAATCCAACAATATCGCAAAGATCCTTCATTTTTGATAATGCCGGCATATGTTTCTTGTTTGCAATTCCACCGCATCCAACTAATCCAATTTGTAATTTTCCGTCTTTCATTTTTTGCCTCCCAATCATTAATCACTCTGTTACCTGTTCAGGTTTTTTTCTGATACCGTATTTAAATTTCTCGTTTACATGCATTGTGACATAGATTGTTGCGATCAGAACAATTCCTCTAACCAACTGTGTCACAGAACCATCTACACCGCAGAGCACGAGTCCATTTTCAAGAAGAATGATGGTTGGTGCGCCGATAACCAGTTTGTAAATCTTGGACTTCATGCCACCCTCTACCGGAATACCACCAATATACATTGCCATCATGACCTTCATTTCAAAACCGCTTCCTAAAGTATTGTTCGTACCACCAACTCTGGCTACCAGGAACACACCCGCAATTGCTGCCATAATTCCGGAAATTACAAATGCGATGATCTTTACTGTTGTAACATTGATACCTGCATGCTTTACCGCATTTTCATTTTCACCAATAGCACGTATATACATTCCGTATGGTGTATAGTGGAAAATATAGATAATCAACGCAATCAGTACAATAACTGCTGCAATTTCAAATTCAAGATTTCCAAAGAATTTTAATTCATCCGGTAATAAATAGGATTTTGAATTTAACAGCAGGTTTACAAATGCCCGATATGCAATCAGCAATGCAAGGGATGCCATGAAGGAAGATACCTTCAGCTTTGCATTGATAAATCCTAACAACAGTCCTGAAACAGCTCCTGCCAGAATGGTTACCGGAACAAAAGCTCCGAATCCAAATTTCTCAGCCGCCATAGAACCAAATACAGTTGCCATGGCTAACAAGGAACCATGTGTAATATCAGTTCCACCCATACTGCCTACAAAGACCATACCAAGTGCTGCAATGATTGTTGCCAGTGACTGATTAAAAAGGTTCCTGATATTGGCTCCGCTAAATACATTGCCTCTGGTCACGATTCCGAAGATAAGTGCCATAATTATCAGAATTATAAAAGGCATCAAATCTGATACACTTATATTAAAGCTTTTCTTTTTCATTACAGCATCACCTCCGCCATTTTCTCATCATTGAAATCGTGACTCCTTCCAAGGATTCCGGACTGCACATGTTCCCTCATGACCAAGATTCTGTCTGACATGCCCATTGCCTCGGAAAGCTCATCAGAAATCATAATAATTCCCATTCCATCTGCTTTTGCCTTCTTCAAAACGTTGTAAATATATGCCTTGACACCAACGTCAACGCCTCTGGTCGGGCAGTCAAGAATAATAAACCTCAGATCCCGTACCAGCCACCGGCTTAAATTTACCTTCTGTTTATTACCTCCGGAAAGCTGTAACATGATACTATTAATACTTTCACATTTAACTTCAAAGTCATCGGACGCCTTCTGAGACAAGTTTTTAACCTTCTTTGGGCTTAAGAAGCCTAACGCCCCGGATAATGATTTTACATTTGGAATGGAAATGTTCTGTCCGATAGTGGCACTTAACATCAGTCCATCCGCATCACGGTCTTTGGATAGATACGCACCTCCTGCTTTAAGGATATCATGAGGAGTTTTAATTTCTTTCCCTGTTTCTGCATCTATGATGCTTCCACTAAATCCTTTTTCCAGACCGAATAAAACTTTCCCGACCTCATGAATACCTGCATCCGATAAACCACAGATTCCAAGGATTTCACCTTTATGAAGCTCAAAGCTAATATTTTTGATCTCTTCGCCAAATGCCAGATCTTTTACTTTTAGAATTACTTCTTTCCGGTAGCTCTCGTCCTGATCATCCCGGTAATAGTTACCAGATACCTCACGACCGATCATGTCCTTTTGAAGAGCCGGAATGGTATATCCGGAAACCGGTTTTGTATTAATCACCGCACCATCCCGTAAAACGGATACCGTGTCGCATATTTCTAACATTTCTTCTATGTCATGGGTAATCATCAAGATACTCTTGCCCTGGCTCGTAAACTTCTTAATAAATTTATAAAGAGCATCTCTGTTATCCTGGGATAAAGCCTGTGATATCTCATCTAAAACCAGGAAATCCGGATCAGATGCTAAAGCTCTTCCTAATTCAAGAATTTTTCTCTGCTCAATGGAAAGATTTTCTGTCATTCCTGTTAAAGGAATCATTGGCAGTTCCCACTTTTCAAATTGTTTTTTTG
>CAMJWQ010000344.1 GCA_946409475.1 uncultured Lachnospiraceae bacterium | reverse complement strand
GTATATCCCCAGGTCAAATGGCTACATAGTCACGGAATTGATGCGGACGTCATCATAGGTTCCAAAACCAGGGAGCTGTTAATATTAGAGGAAGAAATGAAGGCTGTTGCAGGCAATTTATATGTCACAACGGATGACGGTTCCTATGGCCGTAAAGGTATGGTCACGGAAGTAATCAAAGATCTGGTTGTGAATGAAAAAAAGAAATATGATCTTTGTGTAGCTATCGGGCCCATGATAATGATGAAATTTGTATGTCTGTTAACAAAAGAATTGAATATCAATACCATTGTTAGTTTAAATCCCATTATGGTGGACGGAACGGGAATGTGCGGCGCCTGTCGTGTAACAGTGGGAGGCAAGGTGAAGTTCGCCTGTGTTGACGGACCGGAATTTGACGGACACTTAGTTAATTTTGATGAAGCCATGAAAAGGCAGCAGATGTATAAGACAGCAGAAGGAAGAGCCATATTAAAGGAAAAAGAGGGAGATACCCATCACGGTGGATGCGGACAGTGCGGAGGTGACGAATAATGGATGTTTTAAAAAGAGTACCGGTAAGTGAACAGGATCCTAAAGTAAGAGCAACTAATTTTGATGAGGTTTGTCTTGGCTATTCCATAGAGGAAGCAATGGAAGAGGCCGGGAGATGTATTAACTGTAAAAATGCAAAATGTATTACAGGATGTCCCGTATCCATTGATATTCCTGCTTTTATTAAAGAAGTAAAGGACGGTAATGTGGAAGATGCGGCTGCAACAATCGCAAAATCATCCGCTTTACCCGCAGTTTGCGGACGGGTATGTCCTCAGGAAAGCCAATGTGAAGGAAAATGTATAAGAGGAATTAAAGGAGAACCCGTATCTATCGGTAAGCTGGAAAGATTTGTGGCAGATTATGCAAGAGAGCATAACATAGTTCCCAAGGTGGAAGCTCCTAAAAACAACCGAAAGGTGGCAGTTATCGGTGCAGGACCGGCCGGCTTGACCTGCGCGGGGGATCTGGCAAAAATGGGCTATGACGTTACTATTTTTGAAGCATTGCACGAGCCCGGCGGCGTATTGGTATACGGCATACCGGAATTCCGTCTTCCTAAGGAAACCGTTGTAAAAACGGAAATTGAAAATGTAAAGGCCTTAGGCGTAAAAATAGAAACCAATGTTATTATCGGTAAATCCATAACCATTGATGAATTAATGGAGGAAGAAGGATTTGAAGCCGTATTTATCGGCTCCGGTGCAGGGCTCCCTAAATTTATGGGAATACCCGGAGAAAATGCCAACGGTGTATTTTCTGCAAATGAATACTTAACCAGGAACAATTTAATGAAAGCATTCAGCAGTTCTTCGGAGACACCTATTTTCAGAGGTAAAAAGGTAGCGGTTGTAGGCGGCGGCAACGTTGCTATGGATGCGGCAAGAACGGCTTTAAGACTGGGGGCGGAAGTGCATGTTATTTACAGAAGAAGTGAAGCGGAGCTTCCTGCCAGAGTAGAAGAAGTGCATCATGCCAAGGAGGAGGGAGTTATCTTTGATCTCCTTACGAATCCCACGGAAATCTTAGTAAATGAAGACGGGTGGGTAAACGGTATCCGTTGTGTGAGAATGGAATTGACAGAACCGGATGAGTCAGGCAGGAGACGCCCTGTAGAAGTAAAGGGAAGTGAGTTTGACATTGAGGTGGATACCGTTATCATGTCATTAGGAACATCTCCCAATCCCTTGATTTCCTCTACGACAAAAGGCCTGGAAACTAATAAATGGAAATGTATTGTTGCAGATGAGGAATTTGGCAGAACCTCCAAGGAGGGTGTTTTTGCAGGCGGAGATGCCGTAACGGGAGCTGCCACGGTTATTTTGGCTATGGGTGCCGGAAAAGCGGCCGCAAAAGGAATCCATGAATATCTGACAAATAAGTAAAGGGAATCTACAAAATCATATACTATGTTTGAGATAAACAGCAGGGTTTAAAGGAGGTCAAAATGATTAATCATATCGTTATGTGGAATTTTAAGCCGGAGTTGTCCGCTGAAGAAAGAAAAGAAGCCGGTCTTAAAATAAAAGAAAGTTTAGAAGGGATATGTGACAAAATTACCGGAATAGTCAGCGTTAAGCTTGTCATAAATGAGTTATCCTCCAGTAATAAAGATTTGGCTTTGATTTCTTCCTTTGAAAGTTCAGATGCATTAAATGCCTATCAGGTTCACCCTGAACATGTAAAAGCGGTGGCTTATATTAAGTCCGTTACATGTGACAGAGCCTGTATTGATTATAAATAACATTGCATCAAAAAAATAGCAGTGGCCGGTTTGGTTTCTGCTATTTTTTTCGTTACCATACTGCCGGGTAAAAAATACTTCTGAATTCAAAAATCTAATTTGGTACCTTGCCAATTTGATTTTTATAGTCTATTCTTAAAGAAGGATTGTTAATAGCAGTTAGTTTTTACCATATATAGGTGAAAAAAATCATAAGCTGTTATTAAAACAGGAGCAGGAAAGCAAGGAGGAAATATGAATCAATTTAAAGAAATAAAAGCAGAGGAGCTGAAAGAAAGCCCATTTCATTTAATAGGGAAAGATTGGATGCTGATCACAGCGAAAAAGGATGGTAAAGTGAATACCATGACCGCTTCCTGGGGCGGACTTGGCGTTATGTGGAATAAAAATGTGGCATTTGTTGTAATCAGGCCGCAGCGTTATACAAAAGAATTTGTAGAATTTACAGATAGGTTTTCTCTTTCTTTTTTTGACGCTGCCTATAAAGATAAGTTAAGCTATTTAGGCAGTGTTTCGGGAAGAGATGAAGATAAAATCACCCAATCTGAGCTTACGGTTAATTACCCTGACGGAGAAACACCGGCCTTTGCCGAAGCCAAAATGGTTTTGATAGTAAAGAAATTATTTAACCAGGATTTTAAACCGGAAAGCTTTTTAAAGGAGGAAATTTTAGAAAAATGGTATCCGGATAAGGATTATCATACTTTGTATATTGCGGAAATTGAAAAAATTCTTATGAAAGAGGACAAATAAAGAATAGAGCATATCCGAAATAGTGAAAGATGTATGATAAATACTTCTTGACACGAAGTTTATTTTACTATATAATAAAATTACTTCGAATTACGAAGTAATTACGGAGATGATAATATGGGATTTAAAGATATGTCATTAGAAGAAATCATTTTTCAATTTCTGGATCAGAGTAAATTTTTATTTTATCCGGAAAAGTGGAACCGGACTTTTATGGATTATTCGAAAAATGAGGCTTTTACCCTTTTTCTTCTATATCGCAAAGAGCAGGTCAATATGACGGAAATAGCAGAGTATTTGAAGGTACCGCTGAATACGGCCACGGGTATTGTAAGCCGATTGGAGAAACGGGGTGTGGTACTAAGAGAACGGGACAGGACAGATAAAAGAATTGTTGTCGTGAAGATGAGTCCTGAGGGCAGGGAATTTATAAAAGAACAGATAAAAGTCATGGAATATTATTTGGAAAAAGTGATGGCAATGCTTACCCGGGAAGAAAAGGAACTGGCAGTGAAATTATTTGATAAGGTGTTTTATATATTTAAAAATAATGCTTCCAATTATAATAAAGAGGAGAAAGAGCATAAAAAAGTAAAGCGAATACTTATTGAATAATAGAAGGAGTATATTCGATAAGTATGTAAGAGTAAAAGAGAAATGCGTAAAGGTATTTCTCTAACTTTTAAAACAATACTTCGAAAATCGAAGTATTCGATAAAAGAAATAATTATAGCTAATAAGGATATATTACA
>CAMJWQ010000343.1 GCA_946409475.1 uncultured Lachnospiraceae bacterium | reverse complement strand
ACCGTGATGCCAACGATACCTTTGATTTGTTGGATGAAATTGAAAAGGAACTGGGGATAGCAACCTGCCCTGTTAACTGGCCTATCGGATCCGGTAAAAACTTTAAGGGCATTTATGACAGACAGGAGAATGGTGTCTTAACCTTTTCCGATACGGAAAAGGGTACCAGGGAAGGAGATTCTTTCATAATAGCCAGGGAGGATAAGGAGCAATTAATATCCTTTATCGGAGATGAGGCTTATGATACTTTGACGGAAGAAATAGAATTAATGGATGGGGCCAGCGCTGAGTTTGACATGGATTTAGTCAGGGAAGGAAAATTATCTCCCGTATTTTTCGGCTCCGCCCTTACTAATTTCGGTGTGGAAACATTTCTGAAGCATTTTTTAAAGATGACAACCGGTCCCCTGGCCAGAAGATCCGATAAAGGCCTGATTAATCCCCTGACGGAGGATTTTTCAGCCTTTGTTTTCAAAATTCAGGCCAATATGAATAAGGCTCACAGGGACAGAATTGCCTTTATGCGAATATGCTCCGGAGAATATAGAGCCGGCATGGAAGTATTTCATATACAGGGAGGGAAAAAAATAAAGCTCTCCCAGCCCCAGCAGCTGATGGCCAGGGAGCGTAAAATAGTGGAAGAGGTCTATGCGGGGGATATTATGGGAGTATTTGACCCCGGTATTTTTTCCATCGGAGATACCTTATGTATGCCGGGAAAAGTATTTGCCTATGAAGGAATCCCTACCTTTGCACCTGAACATTTTGCCAGGGTCAGACAGGTAGATACCATGAAAAGAAAGCAGTTTATAAAAGGAATCACCCAAATTGCACAGGAAGGTGCCATTCAGATATTTCAGGAGTATAATACGGGAATGGAAGAAATCATTGTGGGAGTAGTCGGGGTATTGCAATTTGATGTTTTAAAATACAGGCTGGAAAATGAATATAAAGTAGAGATAAGATTGGAAAATCTGCCTTATGAACATATACGATGGATTGAGAATAAGGATATTGATCTGGATAAAATTACCGGTACCTCCGACATGAAGAAAATAAAGGACCTGAAGGAAAGACCCTTATTATTATTTGTAAACAGCTGGAGTATCGGTATGACATTGGATAGAAATAAAGGCTTGGTTTTATCTGAATTCGGGAGGGAATAGTATACGGAAATTTTTCCCGTCGGCCTGTTTGTGCGTATAAAACCCTATGAACGGAGGAATTTATGAAAAAAATACTGGCTGTTCTTCTGCTGTGTCCGCTTTTTCTTTGGGGCTGTAACCGTATTACCCGGTATACGGATAAGATAACGGATTATATCGAAGAGAATCCGGAGGAAAAGAGCAATAGTACAAAGAGTACGGAAACAGTGGAGCATACCGCAGATACAACTGTGAAGGATAGCGATACGGACGAGGGCAGGGAATTACAGAAAAATGAAAATTATGAGGAAAAGGGATATGCTTATGCACAATTAGATTCCAAACAAAAAGAGATATATTTAGAGGTATATTCCGTGCTCGAGAAGCAGGAAGAAGAAATTAAAATAAGTACCCTTGATTCTTCTGCGGTCGATTTCGTATTTGATTGTATTTTTATGGATCATCCTGAATTATTTTGGGTTGAAGGCTATTCCCTGACGCAATATAAAGAGAATGATGTGTTGAAAAGCATGGCTTTTTCCGGAATTTATACTATGACGAAAGAGGAAAGAACGGACATTCAGAAAAAGATGGAAGAGGCTTTAAAATCGTGTCTTAAGGACCTGCCGGAAAATGCGGATGATTATGAAAAGGTAAAATACGTTTATGAATATATTATTAAGAACACAACTTATAACTTACAGGCTGAAAACAGCCAGAATATTATCAGTGTATTGTTAAATCATGAATCCGTATGCCAGGGGTATGCCTATGCCATGCATTATCTGCTGAATTATTTATCGGTTCCCTGTACTACCGTAACGGGAACCGTGATGAACGGGGAACCGCACTCATGGAATTTAGTACAGGTAGAGGGAGAATATTACTATGTGGATGCCACATGGGGGGATTGCGGTTATTTAATAGAGAATACGGATGAAGGAAGCTTATATAACGGCATAGGGGATATCAATTATGACTACTTATGTATTACCGCGGAGATGCTTCAAAGAACGCATTCTTTAAATCAAATAGTTCCTTTTCCGGCATGTGATTCCCTGGCTGCTAATTATTATGTAAAGGAAGATAAATATTTTACGGAATTAGACAGCAGTAAACTGCAGGTTTTATTTGAGAAGGGTTATGGGAGTGAAGAGGCTGCGGTATCCTTTATGTGCAGCGATGGGTATGTTTTTCAAGAGATATATCAATACTTATTAACAGAGAGAAATATTTTTGCCTTTACCAATGGCAATAATGAAATTATGTATATAAAAAATGAAGAACAGCTGACTTTTTTGTTTTTCCTGTAAATAGTAAAAGTCTTTGCAAAAAAAAAAGGGTCTGTTATAATAAAACATAGATGTTGAGTGAATAAAGGAGGTCATGTTATGGCAGTGAAACCGGATCGGAATTCTTATAAAATACATGAAAACGGAAATATCGGAGAGGTACAGATAGCGGATGAGGTAGTAGCCATTATAGCAGGAATTGCCGCAACGGAGGTAGAGGGAGTTGCATCCATGTCCGGTAATGTTACCAATGAATTGGTGGCAAAGCTGGGAATGAAAAATTTATCAAAAGGTGTTAAGGTAGATCTGTTTGAAAATGTAGTATCCGTTGCATTGGCTTTAAATATGAAATATGGGCACAATATACCCGGAACCTGTAAAATCGTACAGGAAAAAGTTAAGGCTGCTATTGAGAATATGACGGGTCTGGAAGTATCGGATGTGAATATCCGTATAGCGGGAGTTATCATGGAATAAAAATTGTTTTAATACCGGTGTAAGTATGCCCAGTATAAGAAATGCCGGTGATATCGTGGGTAAAATCGTCCTTTCTTATATAAGAAAGGACGCATTTATTAAGGGAGATGCTATGAGCAGAAGAAAAATCAGAGAACATATCTTTAAATTACTATTCCGAATTGAATTTAATAATATTTCGGATATGCCCGAACAAATGCAGTTATATTTTGAGGATAATACGGATTGTGAACCGGTAAATAAAGAATATATAGAAAAAAAATACCAAAATATTTTGGATAAATTAAAGGAGATAGATGAAATTCTTGCAAAGGCCACCAAGGGATGGCAGGTGAACCGCATCGGGAAAGTGGAATTAACTATTTTAAGATTAGCCATATACGAAATGCTCTATGATGAAGAGGTACCTTTAGGAGTAGCCATTAATGAAGCGGTGGAATTAGCGAAAAAATATGGGGGAGAAGAATCTCATATCTTTATAAACGGTATTTTGGCAAAGGTGGTTTCCGAAAGCTAAGAGGAGGATATTTTGAATAAAAATATTTATTCGGTAACGCAGGTAAATGCATATATCCGAAATATGTTTGTTCAGGATTTTATGCTGAAGAACATATGTATACGGGGAGAAATCTCAAATTGTAAATATCACACGTCCGGTCATATTTACTTTACGCTGAAGGATGAGAAAAGTGCTTTGTCCTGTATCATGTTTTCAGCAAATGCAGGCAAACTTTCCTTTACCATACAAAACGGACAGAAGGCAATGGTTACGGGAGCAATAGATACCTATGAAAAGGAAGGTAAATATCAGTTTTATGCCAAAGAAATTATCCTTGACGGTATTGGCTTCTTATATCAAAAATTTGAGCAATTAAAACGGGATTTGGAGGATATGGG
>CAMJWQ010000342.1 GCA_946409475.1 uncultured Lachnospiraceae bacterium | reverse complement strand
CTGCGATTTTATTGATTTTTTAGAATGGTTCTTTGTTTTTTTGCGATCCAATATTTTTTATTTTTATTTTAACATTTACTGAATTTTTTTATAACAATTGACTAATTTACTCTTTTTTATTATAATGATTATCATCCGCTTTATATGTGGTAATCGATATTCTATGGATAAAACAGGGGGGAATTTATGTTACACATTACATCTCTATATGATGGTTTGGAAATTTTTAAAGCCTTAGGCTCCGATGTCAGAGTGGAAATTCTTATGATTCTGCTTGAGAACAATAATATGAGCATGAATGAGCTTGCAACCAGGCTTAATATCACTAACGGTGCCCTTACCAGCCACATAAAAAAGCTGGAAAGCAGCGGCTTGATTTCTACTTCCAGTGAATCCGCCGGGCATGGTAACCAAAAGATATGCTCCGTTCATCTGGATAGGATTTTAATCGATTTAGAGCATCAGGAGGATTTTCAAAATGTCTACAATACGGAGCTTCGTGTCGGCTATTATTCCAGCTATAATATTTGCCCGACCTGTGGTCTTGCTTCTACAAAAGCAATTATCGGAGAAGTAGACGATCCCCGTTATTTTGAGCATCCCGAGCGGTATAATGCAGACATTCTCTGGTTTACAAGAGGATATGTTGAGTATGTGATCCCAAACTTTATTCCAAGCTCACAGCGAATCACTCAGATTACTATTTCTGCCGAGCTAAGCTCCGAAGCCCCGGGGGTTAATAATGTCTGGCCGTCCGATATAAGCTTCTATCTAAACGATATCTGTATTGGCACCTGGACATCTCCCGGTGATTTCGGTGATATCAAAGGCATATTTAATCCTGATTGGTGGCCGCCAAACTGGAATCAATATGGATTATTAAAGCTTCTTTTTATTAATAAAAAGGGAACCTATATTGACGGTCTTAAGATTTCCGATGTTACAATAGATAAATTTAATCTGGACTACCGCAGCGGTATCCGCTTCCGTATGGGAATAGAGGAAAATGCCAATCATATCGGCGGACTTACCATCTTCGGGAAATCCTTCGGAAACTATGGACAGGATATAAAGGTGAGCATCAACTATGCTCCGGCCGATAAAAAATGAAAATAGTGTTAAAACGGAAGGCATTATGCCTTCCGTTTTTTATAGGGCACAGACATTTTTTACCTACTTTTATTTAGAAATCCGGATTTCAATAACACTAAGAGGAGGCATGGTAATTAATAAATTATCATTAGTAATTTTATAATCGGTGAATTCGGCTTCCACAACGTTTTTCGTATCTTCAAATGTATTGTAAGCTCTCATATCTTTATTCGTTACGATCTTAGCCTCTATGACGGCATATCCTTTTTCCGCAAAAAAAACTTCCATGGATTCCTTTTCCGTAGCCGACAGGTTGTTTAGTGTAATTGTCATTATCTCTTCCTCATCCACAGATACCGATTCCGTAACCTTCGGAACCCTCCAATCCGCAATCCCAATTTCAGACACCTGTGATAACTCACTGCTTAATAACCGTGCTCCCTGGTGATGACGATACATATGCAGGACATGATAGGTCGGTGTTTTAATCATTTTACCGCCTTCCGTTAAAATAACCGCCTGCAGAACATTGACCATCTGGGCAAGATTAGCCATCTTTATACGGTCACAATGCTTGTTGAAAATATTTAATGTGATTCCGGCTGCCAACGCATCTCTTAGGGTATTTTGCTGATACAAAAATCCCGGATTGGTTCCAGGCTCGCAGGTGAACCAGGTTCCCCATTCATCCACGATCATTCCCACCTTTTTTTCCGGGTCATATTGATCCATCAGCTTTCCGTGACGCGTAATCAGGGTATCCATAAAAAGTGCCTTATGCAATGTCCTATACCAGGCCTCTTCATCAAAGTCCGTAGCACTTCCTTTCCTTTCCCATCCGTCAGGATGCACATAATAATGCAAGGATAATCCGTCCATAAAACCATGTGCCCACTGTGCATGGTCATATGCAGTTGCCAGCACACCCCCGGTCCAATGATAATCATCCACATTGGCTCCGCAGCATATTTTCTTTATCGGTTTCTCAGGATTATAATTCCTGATAAAGGTCTGGTAACGCCGGTATTCGTTCGCATAATACTCCGGTGTCATATTTCCGCCGCATCCCCAGCTTTCATTTCCAATGCCAAAATAATCTACCGTCCAGGGTTCTTCCCGTCCGTTCTCTTTTCGTAACTCTGCCATGGGGGATGACTCATCAGATGTCATATACTCTATCCATTCCGACATTTCCTGAACAGTACCGCTCCCAAGATTTCCATTTATATAGGTTTTGCAGCCAATCTGTCTGCATAATTCCATAAATTCATGTGTCCCAAAGCTATTATCCTCAATAACACCACCCCAATGGGTATTAACCATCTTTTTTCTGCCTTCTCGGGGGCCTATGCCATCCTTCCAGTGATATTCATCCGCAAAGCAGCCGCCCGGCCAGCGCAATACGGGAACCCTTAACTCCTTCAGGGCTTCAACCACATCCATTCTCATGCCATTAACATTAGGGATATCCGAATTTTCACCTACATAAATCCCCTCATAAATACCTCTGCCAAGATGCTCCGAAAAATGACCATATACTTCCGGCTCAATAAATCCTTTTTTCTTTGTCTCGTTAATATATAATTTTCCCATTTCTCTCTCCTTTTATCTGATACTAATTCGTCTTCTTCCATTCATCCTCAAAATTAAAAACAGGCCGGCCGCACGCATCCCATTTTACCGGCATGAGCATTGCATGACGATTCGGATTGTATAAAGGATTTCCCTCTATTGCCGGCTCTGTTCTTGCATGATATATCATAATATCATTGCCGTATTCATCTACGGTAAATGAATTATGTCCCGGTCCATAAATATTTTTTTCTTTGCATGTCTTTAATACCGGATAACGCTCTTTTTTCCAGTTTTCCGGATCAAGCAGATCCGCATCCTCATCTGCCGAAAGCATACCCACACAATAGGAGGCCCCTGTATCACTTGCAGAATATGTTAAAAATAATTTACCGTTATGACGCAGCAGACTTGGCCCTTCATTCACCCAAAAGCCAACTCTTTCCCATTCATAGTCAGGTGTTGTTAATAATACCTGCACCGTTTTTAACTTATAACCATTTTCCATCCCGGCAATATATAAATTTGATATCTGCTTCCCTACTCCGACCTTTTCTGCCCATACATAATAATATCTTCCTCTGTTTTTAAATACGGTAGCATCTAAGGAAAAGGATTTAAATGAGAAATCATCACCATCCGCCTTCTGCATTTTTCCTTTTTCTATCCACTCATCCTTTATCGGGTTATCGCCGCTGCACTCCAAAACATATGGTCTTATTTTCCAAATATTTTCTTTTTCTCCGCCGGAAAAATAAATGTACCACTTTCCGAATAAATAATGAATTTCCGGTGCCCATACATGCAGGCTCATAGGGCCGGATTCATGTTTTGTCCAGATGATTTTTTCTTCAGCCCCCGGCAGTTCGTCCAAAGTCCTTCCTCGTCTTAACGATATACAATCATACGATGGAAGAGATGCGGTAAAATAATACCATCCGTCATTATGAAAATACACATAAGGATCTGCCCTTTGTAATATCCATGGCTCATTATATTTTAATACATTCTCTTTACCCATTAATTCCAGAACCTCTCACCATTATCAAAAGTATTTTATTTATTATTAAATTATATATTTAAAATTATACGATTGCAACTATTTTTTCATATTTTTTCTAGCATTTGTTTATTTAATTATATATTTATCTAAATTATTTTATATAT
>CAMJWQ010000341.1 GCA_946409475.1 uncultured Lachnospiraceae bacterium | reverse complement strand
GTAAAAAACGGACCTGAGGCCACCCTTTTCTTTACGGAGACAGGCTGCAGCATGAAAGAGGGCTGTGAATCCTGCAGTATTAAATTACCTTTTTCCTCCTGTGAAAAGTTTAACGGTCTTATGGACGGAAGCGTAAAGCCCATGCCGTCGAAAGGATTCACAAAAATATCCTTTCTTTTAAAAATCTTTGTACCCTTAACGGATCTTCTTTCCAAATATTTGAAGCCGTCCAGGGAGGATCTAAACGACCCTGCTTTTCGTGAAATCAGCACTAAATTAACCCTTTATACGGCAGCGTCCGCTATTTCACAAATCGGAAATATCGATAAAAGCGGCCGGTTCAGTGCCGGTTTCATACCTGACGGGGATATTGCCATAAATGTTACCGGTTCCATGGGCACAACCATAAGAGTTAAAAGCCATCATCTGGAAACCATAAAAAAGCCCTGTGAAAAACCAAGGGCCGCCATGACCTTTTCCAATCTGGAAATCGCCAGGCAGCTGTTAAACGGTGAAATCAGTTCCATGGCCTGTATCTGTAACGGCAGTATTGCTATGGAGGGCATGATAAACATGATAGATAATATGAATCGGATACTGGACCGCGCAGGACAGTATTTAAGTGTATAAGGAGGTTTAACCTATGCAGTTTCCTATTTATGAATACCCAAAAAGCCAGGAAGCCTTTCAGCGTGCATTTCAAGTGATTCCCTCAGGAATCTATGGTCACCAGGGTCCTTCCGAAGGCTGCTATATCCCCCATGATGCCTATCCTTTGTTTTCTTCCAGGGCGAAGGGCTCTCACTTCTGGGATTTAGACGGCAATGATTATATTGATTATATGTGCGGTTACGGTCCTAATGTACTGGGGTACTGTGATCCTGATGTAGATGCGGCGGCATTGGAACAGCTGAAAAAAGAAAATTGTGTTACGATTCCCTCTTCCATTATGGTAGATTTTGCAGAGCTTTTAGTGGATACCGTTGCTTCGGCGGATTGGGCCTTCTTTGCAAAAAATGGTAATGATGTGACCTCCCTGGCGGTCATGACGGCAAGGGCAGCCACTCACAGAAAAAAAATTGTGTTTTTTAAAGGATATTATCACGGTGTTTCCCCGTGGACACAGAAGCTGGATTATCCGGGCATACTGGAAGAAGAGGTAGCAAACAACCTTTACGTGGATTTTAATGATTATCCTGCATTGGAACAATTATTTTCAAAGCATAAGGGAGAAATTGCCGGATTAATTGCCCAGCCTTACATGCATGGTAATTTTGCCGATAATTATTTTCCCGATGACGGATATTGGCAAAAGGTCCGCAAGCTCTGTGATGACCATCATGTGGTACTGATCATTGATGATGTCCGGGCCGGTTTCCGGCTTGATCTTGCCGGCTCCGACCACTATTTCGGCTTTAAGGCCGATTTGATCTGCTTTTGCAAGGCCCTGGCCAACGGCTATAATGTATCCGCCCTTTGCGGAAATGCCTCTTTAAAGGATGTGGTTAGCAGCCTTTCTTATACGGGCAGCTATTGGATGAGTGCCATGCCCTTTGCAGCCGGTATTGCCTGTATAAATAAGATGAAGGCCCTGGATGCTCCCAGACTTTTTGATGCGCTTGGCAAAGAGCTTACGGAGGGCCTTACGGATGCCGCAAGGCTCAATGGTTTTCACTTAATCGTATCGGGCGCCCCTTCTTTGTTCTACTTACGTCTTGCCGACGACGATTCCTTAATGCTGCATCAGAAATGGATAGCGGAATGTGTAAAGAGAGGTATCTTCCTTACCTCCCATCACAATCATTTTATGAATGCGGCCCTGACAAAGGAAGATATCAGAAAGTCAATTGAAATAGCGGAGGATGCTTTTCACTCTTTACGCAGCATGTTATAAAATAATCTTTACTTAAAAAGAACTGTTTGATCACAACAGTTCTTTTTGTTCTGCTCTAATATTTCATTAAATCATAAAAATCCGCCTGCACTACTTTTTTCAGCTCATAAGGATTTATTACTACCTGCTCTCCTCTAATACCTGCACTTATTATTATTTCATCAAACAGAATCGCCGTCTCATCAATGTAGGTTGGAAACTTCTTTTTCATTCCTATAGGTGAGCAGCCGCCTCTGATATATCCGGTCACAGGCAGTAGCTCCTTCATTGGTATCATTTCTGTTTTTTTATTTCCTGATATCTGTGCCACTTTTTTTAGATCCAATTCTTCGTTTACCGGTATACAGCAAACCAGATATCCGCTCTTATCTCCATGTAACACCAGTGTTTTAAAAACCTGTTCAGGATTTTGTCCCAGCTGTTTTGCCGCATGTAATCCGGATAAGTCGTTTTCATCTGCCTGATATTCTAATACCTTATATTTTATAGCTCCATTTTCTAATATTCGCATAACATTTGTTTTAGTCATTTTATAATACCATTCCATTATCTGTTTCTTATTACCCGGGGATTCGGCTGCCCACTATGGCGCAGCTTTCCAGTGAATTATTTTCTGGAAAAATTTATAATCCGAGTGTCATTTATAGACTATTTAAGAAATTTTCCATCCGCTGCAAACCATTTTTTATATTCTCCATCGATGTGGCATAAGATATCCTGACATAGCCCTCCGCATTTTTCCCAAAATTATCACCGGGTACAACAGCCACATGCTGCTCCTCCAGCAGACGATTGCAGAACTCCTTGGAAGATAATCCTGTATTTTTAATATTTACAAATACATAGAAAGCGCCCTGTGGCTTTATGCAGGAAATTTTATCCATCCCTTTTATTCTGTTATAAATGTAATTTCTTCTTTTCTCGTACTCCCTTAGCATAATCTCTCTGTTTTCACTGCCGGATCTAAAAGCCTCTATGGCTGCCATTTGACTGAACCCCGACACACAGGAATATACGTCCTCCGTAATTTTAATCATCTGGTCAATCCATTCTTTAGGCCCCGCCGCAAATCCCACACGAAACCCCGTCATGGCATAGCTTTTTGAACAGCTGTCTATAATTAAGGTTCTTTCCTTCAATCCCTCTAAGGACGTAATACTGATATATTTCTTATTGTCAAAAAGGATATGTCTGTAAACCTCATCACTAATTAAGAAAATATCCTTTTCAATAGCTATATCGGCAATTTCCTGCAACGCCCTGTCATCGATGACACCGCCGGTGGGGTTACTGGGCGAGTTAATAAGAATTGCCTTTGTTCCTGGAGTTATGACTTTCTTAATCTCCTCAGGTGTTATGACGAAATTATTTTCCTCAAATACATTAACGCTTACGGGAATACCTCCGCTTAAAATAATCTGCTGTGCATAATTCGTCCAATAGGGATCACTGATCAGAACCTCGTCACCCTCATCCAGGATAGTACTGAGACCTAAAAAGATGGCCGACATTCCCCCTGCCGTCACGATAACTTCCTCTTTTTTATACGGAACCTTTATGGCATCCGACAGATATTTTGCATATTCTGCCCTTAGTTCCTCCAATCCTGCCCCCGGAGTATATCTGGTCACTCCGCTGTCTAAGGCTTTCTTCGCCGTCTCGATAATATTCGGTGCAGGCAAAAAATCCGGTTCTCCTACGGCAAAAGAAATTACATCTTCAAGCTCCGCTGCCCGAACCATCATATCTCTTATAGGGGACGGTTCCATTGCCATCACTTTTTTAGAATAGTTCATAATCATCCTCCTCTTACTATTAAATACCCTAAAACAGTGCTAATCTGAATAGCTCTATAAGATATCATAGCCTTACACGCAGCTGAAATCAATGATAAGTTAATTCTTGTCCTGTTTTATAAATTATTTTATTCTTTTCTAAACAC
>CAMJWQ010000340.1 GCA_946409475.1 uncultured Lachnospiraceae bacterium | reverse complement strand
GCTAATAAGGATATATTACATGAAAAGCTATCATTAAAGAAGAAAGGAAAAAAAAAGATGAGCAGAATCATAATATTTACAGGAAAAGGCGGTGTGGGGAAAACAAGCGTAGCAGCAGCCCATGCCAGAAAATCGGCGCTCATGGGAAAGGACACCTTATTGGTAAGTGCCGATATGGCTCATAATTTGGGCGATTTGTTTGAAATGCCCATAGGGAAGGAAATAACCCCTATAACTGATCATTTATATGGTCTGGAGGTTGACCCTCATTATGAGATGGAACATAATTTTAGATCCATGATGGAGGCGGTTTCCAATTTACTTATGCTAAAGGAAGGGGAGGACAGAAACGAAGATTATGGGGATTTATCCATGTTTCCCGGAATGGAGGAGCTGTTTTCCCTGTTAAGGATTCAGCAGATTTATAACAGCAACAGCTTTGAGGTCATTATTGTAGATTGTGCCCCTACGGGAGAGACATTATCTTTATTAAAATTTCCGGAATTATTCAGGTGGTATATGGAGAAGTTTTTTCCTATCGGTAAAATCGGCATAAAGGTTTTGCGTCCCATAGGAAAGAAATTCATGAAGGTGGAATTACCAAACGGTAAGGCTATGAATGATATAGAAAAGCTGTATGAAAAATTAATAGAATTACAGACCCTTTTAAAGGATAGAGAAATATGCAGCCTCCGGCTGGTAGCCATGCCTGAAAAAATGGTAGTTGAGGAAACGAAAAGAAATTATATGTATTTAAATCTCTATAACTTCAATGTAGACGGCTTATTTATTAATCGAATTCTTCCGGATGATCCGGGCTCTTCCTTTTTTGAGGAATGGATGAAGATTCAAAAATTATATGTGGAGGAGCTGGAAAATATTTTCGGTAATATACCCATAGCTTATATCAAATGGTATGATACCGATATCAATGGAATAGCAGCACTGGACCGGCTGGTTAAAGATGTCCTAAGGGATAAAAATTTATTATCTGTCAGAAGCACGATTCCGAATGAAGTCTACGAAAAAAATGAAAAGGGGTATTTGCTTAGGGTAAATCTGCCTTGTGTTAAAAAGGAAAAAATAAATATGCATGAATCGGGTCAGGACATCTTAATACGAATCGGTAACTTTAAGAGAAATATACCGCTGCCTGACTCACTGAGAAATTATGAAATTGCTTCCGCTAAATGGAAGGAACAGCAATTATGCATTCAATTGATGGATGAGAAGGGAGATAGCTCTTTATGAACCGTAAATTTATATTAAAAATGCTGCAGGCAAAAAAAATGGAAATAGAAGCAATAAAGGAATTGATACCGGAAAATACGGAACAGCATTTTAAGACTATAAAAAGTGAAATCAGGGAAATTGTAAAGGAATGGATACTATCGGAAGGAGTATTTGATGATCTGCAGAATGAGAAGAGCAATGAAGAGGCAGATGAGATATCCAAAAAGAAAACAGGAACAAAAGCAGCAGATAAAAAAGTACAAAAAATAAAAATCGAATCCTAAGGAGGAAATAGTATGCGAATTATTCTATATACGGGAAAAGGAGGAGTAGGAAAGACCAGTATTGCTGCCGTGACAGCCTGTAAGATTGCGGCTTCCGGTAAAAAGGTTTTAATCATGAGTACGGACCAGGCTCACAGTCTGGGAGATTCCCTGAATTATTCCTTAACCTATGAACCCCTGGAGGTGATGAAAAATCTATATGCCATGGAGATTGATGCCATAGAGGAATGTGAAAAGGCATGGGGAAGCTTAAAAAGCTATATGAAAAGACTACTGACGATAAAAAGCGGAGAGACCATAGAAGCTGAAGAATTACTGGTTTTTCCCGGATTTGAGGAGCTGACTTCTTTATTTAAAATAAAAGAAATCTACGATAAAAACCAGTATGATGTTTTAATCGTTGATTGTGCACCTACGGGTGAAACCTTATCATTACTGAAGTACCCGGAAATGTTTGGAAGCTTGATTAATCAGATACTGCCCATGAAACGTAAGGCATTGAAAGTGGCAGGCCCTGCTGTTGAAAAATTGTTAAAGGTGCCTATGCCGGAGGATAACGTATTTGATGAAATTGAAGTACTATGTGATAAATTACAGAGTTTAAGAAGAATAATGGAAAATAAGAATGTGGTGAGTATACGAATCGTTACCACACCGGAAAAAATAGTCATGAAAGAATCAAAGAGAAATTTCTCTTATCTGCATTTATATGATTATAATGTGGATGCTGTTATTGTCAATAGGATATTTCCGGAAGAATCCTTAAAGGGCTATTTCCATAAATGGATAAAAAACCAAAAAGAAGCTCTGGCAGATATACAAAATAGCTTTTTAGGTGTTCCTATTTTTCATATGGAGCTGCTAAAGCATGAATTGCGAACCATAGAACGGTTACAAAGGGCTGCAGATTATCTTTATAAGGATAAGGATCCTGTTGAAATATTTCATAAAAGTACTATTTTTTCCTTAAAAAAAGAGGAGGGATATGATTGCTTTTCCATAGTTCTTCCCTTTTTTGACACGAAGGATATGGACCTGCTGCAAAAAGGAGAGGAGCTTACCATTATTATTCATAATGAAAGAAGAAGCTTTGTTTTACCGGGAAAACTAAAAAATAAGGATATAATAAGCGCTAATTATAAAGAAGGGAAATTAAATATACTATTCCAATAACAAATAATTGATTTTGTATTATTCGCCATTGACCGTTTGTATTATTTATGAATAGGTTTATAGACTGGAGATATTGCATACGATTTTTACCTATGCTATGATATATCATATTTAATTTTAGCATTACACTGCAATCAGGACACATAAAATTTGATAATAAAAAAGGTAACCATGTAATAGTATGAAAAAGATAATAACAATTAAAAATATCAATTATTTTAAAATCAAAGAAGATAATGAAGAAAGATATTTCTATGGAAGTGACCAGGAATGGTATCCGGCCAAATGGCAGAGAATGGCCGGCTGTGGTCCTTCTGCTGTCACAAATATACTTTATTATCTTTCTTTTCATGGACATGAGAACAGTCAGGAATTTGTTTTGCGCAGTGCTTATCTGCAATTCATGGAACAGGTATGGGAATATGTGAGGCCGACCATACAGGGGATACCCAAGACCTCTATTTTAAAAAAGGGGATTATGGCTTATGGAAGGGCAAAACACCTGCCTTTGGATGTATATACCTTAGATGTCCCGAAGGAAAAAAGACCGGATTTTTTAACGGTGCTTAAATTTATAGAATCCGGTCTTGCCGGGGATGTACCCGTTGCATTTTTAAATTTACATAACGGGGAAGAAAAAATGCTAGATTCCTGGCACTGGGTCACTATTATTTCTTTAGAATATGAGGAGGATGGAAGGAAAGCGGGTATTACCATTTTGGATGCCGGCAGTATAAAAAAAGTGGATTTTAAAAAATGGTTTAAAACTACGAGAGCAGGCGGAGGGTTTGTGATTATATTGCCAAACATATCCGCAAGCAGCTAACCCAAACGTATGATTTTACTAATTTGGCTCATAATAATCGGAGATAAGGAATGAAATGGAATGAAAAAAAGTAATTCACAAAAAATTTCCATTACCATCACAGGATTATCACAGATTTACCATAATGTAAGAGTAAGAAAAATTTTGAAATGAGTGTTAGCCTATGAATCAAGTACTGCTCATTCCCTGCTACCGTCCAAATGAAAAAATTATCAATTTAATAAATACTCTGTTAGATTTAGATAAGGAAGCTATGGCTGTCGTAGTCGTTGATGACGGCAGCGGAGAAGAATATGCACCTGTTTTTCATAAGCTTCAGAGG
>CAMJWQ010000339.1 GCA_946409475.1 uncultured Lachnospiraceae bacterium | reverse complement strand
CTATGACTGTCTGGAAAAAATAGCGGTTATCCGGAATTGGTTAAAAAGAGGAAATGAGCTGGATATCAATAAAGCCGTTTCCATCTTATTGGATGATTTCAGAAATGCTAAAATAGGGAAAGTTTCTCTTGAAAAACCATGTGAATTCGAATAATATTAATGTAGGAAGCAAGGTGTAAGCATGGAGAAAGAAGCAATTTCGAGCAGGAAAAAGAGCCTGGTATGGCTGAAGGAAATAATCAGTACGGCCGTATATTTGGCGGTAGTTACGATAGCAGCTCTTTTACTTGTAAAATATGTAGGGCAAAGAACACAGGTTATCGGATCCAGTATGGAAAATACCCTTTCCGACGGCGATAACTTAATAGTAGATAAAATCACCTATCGGTTTAAGGATCCGGAAAGATTCGATATTATTGTCTTTCCCTATCAATACGAGAAGGATACCTATTATATTAAAAGGGTAATCGGACTGCCGGGAGAAACCGTACAGATAAAGGACGGACAGATTCTTATAAACGGAGAAGTATTGGAGGAATCTTACGGCAGGGAAATCATTTTATCTCCCGGAATAGCGCAGGAGCAGATTACGCTTTCAGAGGATGAGTATTTTGTAATGGGAGATAACAGGAATGAGAGCTCAGACAGCCGGGTAGCAAGTGTCGGTAATATCAAGAAGAAAGATATTATCGGGAAGGCCTGGGTAAGAATCTGGCCTCTTAATAAAATAGGAATACTAAAACACCAATGAGTAAGGGAAATGAGAATGAGTAAAAGTATAGCAGAAATAAAGAAAGAATTTCAGGCAGCCGACATTGATAAGCTGCCTGAAATCGTATGTAAATACCGTAATGATAACAGAAGCGGAGTAAATCAATTAATCCTTGGAGCGGAAAGAAAAATGGATATGCGTAGAAAAGAATGGAAACGTCTATGCAGAATGAGTGTTTATGAAAAACAATACGAAGACTTTGCGTTTATATGCGGAGTTGATGAAGCGGGCAGGGGGCCGTTGGCAGGCCCTGTTGTGGCAGGAGCCGTCATATTACCGAAAGATTGTAAGATTTTATATCTTAATGATTCTAAGAAACTTTCCGAAAAGATTAGAGAAGAGTTATATTTGGAAATTATGGATAAAGCCGTTGCGGCTGAAGTCGGAATTGTCCACCATACCCGTATTGATACGGTAAATATATTAAATGCCACCTATGAAGCCATGAGGGAAGCCATCAGTAAATTAAAGGTGAAACCGCAGATTCTGCTAAATGACGCGGTGACCATACCGAATATCGGTATAAAGCAGGTGCCCATTGTGAAGGGTGATGCGAAAAGCATATCCATAGCGGCGGCCAGTATTATTGCAAAGGTAACAAGAGACCGCCTTATGATAGAGCTTGATAGAAAATATCCCGGCTATGATTTCATAAAGAATAAGGGCTATGGTTCCGCTAAGCATATTGAAGCCATCAGAAGGCTGGGGCCGTGCCAGATACATAGGCAAAGCTTTATCGGTCATTTTATATAGCTGTTATATTACTGTTATATGATCTGTAGGGAGATGAAACGGCTGTTAGACAAAGAATACTATGGGGGCATAGTTAAAGAGATAGGAGTTTATATGAATTTTTTCTTTGATACCCAGCTTAAAAATTTGACAGAGGATTTAGTTAAGGTGATAAAAAATGCACATTTAGATGAGGCCGCTAAAACGGCCGATGTAATGGCGGAAACCGATAAACGGGTCATTACGTTTTCCGTAGGGGATGAATTTACAGGAGAAATTGTAAATATAACCCCCGGAGAAATGCAAATCAGGCTGCCGGATAATCAAATCATAAATGCGCAGATAAGAGAGCAGCTTCAGGCAGCAATCGGGCAAATATTAAGATTCCAAGTAAAAGAACAGGAGGGCAATCAGCTTTATATCAGGCCTGTTAATGAGAATTTGACAATTGACACCATGATTCTGAAAGCATTAAAGCAAGCAAATGTACCTGTTAAAAATAATACCCGGGAGCTGGTTTTAGCATTGCTCGAAAGAAATATGCCTGTTGATAAAAACACATTGCAGAGTATTTATAAGGATATGGTTACATATAAGGAAACCAATCTAAATACAATAGTATCTCTTTATAAGAATCAGATTCCCGTTTCCGAACAAACCATTGCCAATATGGAAAATTATCAAATCACCCATACGCCTGTTATGGCATCCTTAAGTGAAATCTCAGAAATGCTATCGGAGGCCGCAGTGATATTGATTGAAAAGAATCAGGTGGAACAGGGCTGTCAATTACTGAATAAGTTATTACCTTCCGATGTTATGAAAAGTATAATTGACTGCTGTAATATGCAGGATGGAAATAGAGCAGAGGACCCGGTACATGAATTACTGAATCAGCTCACCCACAGGGGAGAGAACACAGATAGCAGGAATAACATGGAAGCTGGTAATTATAAAGAGGACGGTAATAACGCGGAAATCGAAAATAGTGATAAAAGCAGTCAAAAATCTGCTGAAAACAGTAAGGAAGCTTCCGCAATAAAAAACAGTATGATAGAATCCTACGGCAAAAGCTTCGGAGCCGGCAGGGAAAATACTGAAAAAATAAATAATGCTTCCGATATGAAAGATAGGTACGGGTTAAATGGGAAAGATAACGGAATAAGGAGTGTGATTACCGGCAGGGATCAGATAAATGGACCGGACAGGGAAGCAGGCAATGAGCCTGCGGTTCATGATAAATATGCTCCTACCGAAATGGGACCGGTGCAAGCAATGAAAAAGTCAGGTCAAGCCTTTGCGGATAAAACCGCTTTGTCACAAAATGGAAAAGCTGTGCTGCTTTCTCTTTTTTCCCATCATCATTTTAAAAAATATATAGAAAATGAAATTTTATCAAAGTGGTTAATTACTCCGGAGGAACTGGAAAAGGAAAACAGCGTATCCACCTATCAGGAACGTCTGCATAAACAAATGCGGGAGATCATTATGCTTACGAAGGAGGATAATGCCTTTTCAGAATTAAATAAACAGCTTATAAAAGCAAATGATAATATGGAATTGCTTCACCAGTTAAATCAGACCTCTCTGTATATGCAGCTTCCGCTAAAATTCACAACGCAAGACGGAAATGCCGAATTATATATCTATGCGGATAAAAAAGCCATCAAAAATAAACAGAATAATATTACGGCTTTTTTGCATTTGGATTTGGCATATTTGGGTGATTTGGATGTGTATATTTCTATGAAGAATAAAAATTTAAATGTAAATTTTTATTTGAAAAAGGAATACCTGTCTTTTGTAAATGAAAATATTCCCAATCTGGCCCAAAGTTTATCGGAGAAGGGCTATGATGTTCATACAAAACTGTATCCCCAAATTGAAAAACAAAAAGTAAACGATAAAGAGGAAGATAAAGA
This sequence comes from uncultured Lachnospiraceae bacterium, assembly GCA_946409475.1. GTDB lineage: Bacteria > Bacillota > Clostridia > Lachnospirales > Lachnospiraceae > CAMJWQ01. The sequence goes on along the minus strand of CAMJWQ010000339.1, from coordinate 448 downwards.
ATCCCTTATAAAGCAAAGAAAAAAGGGAGAAAACCAAAGATATTCTTTCGATATTAGGATGTGACAGGATGAGTAAAGAAAAGAAAACAGCCGTAGCAGTCACTTATAATCCGGGGGAAGAGGCTCCTAAAATAGTAGCTGCCGGAAAGGGTGTGGTTGCGGAAAGAATTATTGAAAAAGCGATCAGTGCCAACGTACCTGTTCACGAAGACAAAAAGCTGGCACAAACCCTTTCTAAATTAGAGATAGGAGATTTTATACCTCCGGAACTCTATGAAGTGGTTGCGCAGGTCTTAATATTTGTTGATGATTTAGAGAACCTAAAAAGTAAACTGGGAGAATAGAAGAATACATCCAATGATAAATAAAAGAAAAATCGGAACCGAATATGAAAAGCAGGCAGCCGCTTATTTACTCCAAAAAGGATATGAGATTATCCTATGCAACT
>CAMJWQ010000338.1 GCA_946409475.1 uncultured Lachnospiraceae bacterium | reverse complement strand
GAAGAATAAACAAAATTTTTAATTATCTTAAAAATTAATTAAAAAGATACAAAAGGCAATTCCAATATTCCTTTTTGTATCTTTTTATGTTATATATGGAAGGCCTTGTGACGTATCATGCCAAAGTGTGTGCTTTTCCGTAAGTTTAAAGGCAGAGCCTGCCTAAGGAGTAATTTTATAATTTTCTTATTTGTCTGCTATCTGAAATAGATCTTTAAAAAAAGTTGGATAGGAAATATCAACGCAATGACTGTCCGTAATATGGGTTGTGCCTTCGGATGCCAAACCTGCTATGGCAAAGGCCATGGCAATCCTATGATCATAATGGCTGTCTATGGAGGCTCCGTGAAGCTCTTTTCCGCCTTCTATGATAAATCCGTCGTCTGTTCCCGTAATAGCAGCCCCCATAGCTGAAAGGTTTTTAACCATGACATCTATCCGGTTGGACTCTTTTACCTTTAACTCCCCGGCATCCCTGATGATTGTTTGTCCTTTTGCAAAACATGCCATAACAGCAATAATAGGAATCTCATCAATTAAAGTGGGAATAATACTTCCTTCTATGGTGATACCCTTTAAATCAGAATGACGAACTAATATATCCGCCCTTTTCTCTCCGTTATATTCATTTTCGTCAAGTAAGGAGATATTACCGCCCATTTCCCTGCATACTCTTACGATTCCGTCTCTGGTGGGATTGATGCCTACGTTACGGATTAACAATTCTGAGCCGGGTATAATTAATGCGGCTGCAATAAAAAATGCTGCGGATGAAATATCGGAAGGTACGTTGATTTTCTGTCCTGTCAGGGTGGGGTGAGGGGTGATGGTACAGGTATTCCCTTCCGTATGAATCCGGGCACCCAAATACTGCAGCATAAGCTCGGAGTGATTTCTTGATAAACAGGGCTCCGTTACACTGGTTTTTCCATCTGCATATAATCCGGCCAATAAAACGGCTGATTTTACCTGAGCAGAGGAAACGGGAGAATGGTAAGAAATTCCTTTCAGGTTTGCCTTTTTAATTTCTAAAGGTGTGCGGTTGTTATAGAGCAGGCTTTTGATATCCGCATGCATTAAGGCCAGCGGATCTAAAATTCTCTTCATAGGTCTTTTTTGTACGGATTCATCCCCGTTGATTACAGATGTAAAAGATTGACCGCATAAGATACCTGCCAGCAATCGTGTCGTTGTTCCGCTGTTTCCCGTATATAATACATCCTTAGGTTTTTTTAATCCATACAGGCCCTTTCCTGTAATCAGGACAACCTTGGGACGGATATCAATTTCCACACCCATTTGTTTTAGACAGGATATAGTGGACAAACAATCCGCTCCGTTTAAAAAATGAGAGATTTCTGTTCTGCCTTCTGCCAGGGCTCCGAACATAACCGCTCTATGTGATATGGATTTATCACCGGGTACGGTAATTTCTCCCCTGACATTTTTTGTTTTTTTGATTTCCATATGGTTTTATTTCCCTTTCCAAAAAGAAAATGATTAATCAAACAACATATCAGATCCTCGTAATAAAAAAATATGCTATCCTTCTTCTTATCTTTATTCAGTATGAGAGGGGCTTCATTTACTATCTGACATATAAAGTATACCGATGTTTTTCTAATAAATCTACTGCCGTAAGCAGAGAATTTTCCTTATAAAATTCAATTCTGAGAACGGCTTCCTCAAACTCTCTGTTATTGACGATACCAATATTTTTGATACTGATTTGGTTACAGGCCAGTATAGTGGCAATGGTTGCTATGGCACCCGCTTCATCCTTAACGTCACAATAGATTACATATTCTTTTTTTATGGAACCTAGGGAAGCATGGGGAATGGAGTTTCGGTATTCCATAGCGGATTGAAAGAAGGCATAAAGTTCCCCCCCGTCATTTTCATTAATATTCTTTTTTATTGTTAATAGGATGTCTATATAATGCTCCATAACCTCTAATATCTGCCGGCCGTTCAAGGAGCATATCTGCTGCCACATAACAGGAGAGGAGGAGGCAATTCTGGTAATATCCTTAAACCCACCTGCTGCCAGCATTTTCATAAGCTCCTCCTTAGAATCAAGGCTTTTGATTACATTTACCAAGGAGGCTGCCACAATATGAGGGAGATGACTGATGGCCGCCGTTATGTAATCATGTTCCTTATAATCTAAGACAAGGGGAATAGCACCAAGAGACGATATAAAATCATACATTGATTTTATGGTATCCTTTGGCAGTAATTGGCTGGGAGTAAGTAAATAATAAGCATTTTCTATTAAATGATCCGTACTGTTTAAAAATCCGCTGTTTTCCGAGCCTGCCATAGGATGGCCCCCTATAAATTGTTTTTCCAGCTTTAATTCCCTTATTAAATTATGGATATTCTGCTTAACGCTTCCTATATCGGTAAGTATACAGGCTTCGGAAAGAAAAGGTTTTAATAATTTTACATTTTCGTTATTGACTGCAACCGGTCCCGCTAATATGATTACATCACATTTTGAAAAATCCGCATTTATTTCCTCGCAAATATGATCGATTACATTCATTTCTTTTGCTGTCATTAGTGCGGCTTTATTGGTATCATATGCATATATACGGGAGCCGGGGCAATGCTTTTTAATTGACTTTGCCACAGAGCCTCCAATCAATCCTAAGCCGATAAAACCGATGTGCTCAAACCCCATGAAAGGACCTCCCCGTAAGATTTACATAAGGAGCCAGCTCCCTGCATAATTCATCAAATTGAGAGAAGGTTAAAGATTGCGGGCCATCAGATAATGCTTTTGCCGGATTATCGTGTACTTCGATCATTAATCCGTCGGCACCGCAGGCTATGGAAGCCTTTGCAAGAGGCAGTACGTAATTGCGGACACCGGTAGCATGGCTGGGATCCACAATAACAGGCAGGTGGGTTTTGGACTTTAATGCAGGTACGGCACTTAAGTCTAAAGTGTTTCTGGTCGCCGTTTCGAAGGTCCGTATTCCACGTTCACATAAAACAATGTTTTCATTACCTTCCGCCATGATATATTCGGCCGCATTTAACCATTCCTCTAAAGTGGCAGACAAACCTCTTTTTAGCAATACGGGCAGTCCCGATTTACCGGCTTCCTTTAATAAGAAAAAGTTTTGCATATTTCTGGCTCCGATTTGTATCATATCTACGTATTTTACCGCAGCATTTATGGCATCGGGGCTGATTACTTCACATATGGTAGACAGCCCTGTTTCTTCCTTTGCGGTCTTCATATAACGAAGGCCGTCCTCTTCCAGTCCCTGAAAGGAGTAGGGAGAGGTTCTGGGCTTATAAGCACCCCCCCTTAACATATTGGCACCGGATTTTTTAACGGCTTTGGCTATTCTTAACAGCTGCTCCTCCGTTTCGACGGCACAGGGTCCTGCGATTATCACCATGCTGTCAGGGCCGAAGGTAACATTACCGACAGACAGGGAGGAGGGCTCCGGATGAAATACAATATTGGAAAGCTTATAGCTCTCCGTGACAGGAACAATTTTTTGAACATTCTCAAATATTTCCAGATTTGCATTTGCCAGTTTGGTTTTATCACCCACTACGCCAATAATGGTAATCTGTCTGCCCTGAGAGACATGGGTCTCAAGTCCGTAACTCTTTATCGCTTCCGTTACTGCCTGAATGCTTTCCTCAGATGCCTGCGGCTTCATAACTACTATCATAATGATTCTCCAATCTAATACAATACTTATAGACTAAGCTCGATACCCCGCTGAGTGTTCATATTATACCATTCCCACTAAATTCGAAACTACCTCATTAAGTGGTCAGGTATATATTCACACTAAGCTCGACAATACCTCGCTAAGTGTTCATATTATAGCATAAACGAGATATATGTCAATACTGCATTG
>CAMJWQ010000337.1 GCA_946409475.1 uncultured Lachnospiraceae bacterium | reverse complement strand
CTTCCATACCGTCCTTAAGACTTTTTCTGTTTTGTCTGATTGGTAAAACTTTTGACGACTTAGCCTTGTCTTTTCCGCTGCCATAGTCCTCCATGTTTGTTTTATTCTTGTTTTTTTTCCTAATGGGTTCTTCTTCTATATAATCATCATCTTCTTCAAAGAAATCATCATCATAGTCATTTGTATCATTCAGTTTCATAACATTTAAAAATTTGTCAAGAACACTCATTTTCATTCTCCTTTAACATAATGCAAGATAAGAAAAGTGTTTCATCTTTTTCCTTATCAATTCATTTGGGAATAGTCACGTTCTCCAAATATTCCGGTTCCAACCCGAATATGAGTAGCACCTTCCTCAACCGCAACTTCATAATCCCCTGTCATTCCCATTGATAGGAAATCCATACTAACATTATCAATGTTTTTTGTTTTTATGTCAACAGATAATTGTTTTAATTGCTTAAAATATTGCCTGTTATCTTCGGGATTCTCCACAAATGGAGCAATTGTCATCAACCCTTTTATGGATACATACTCTAACTTAGCTGTTTTTTCAATAAGGGGAATACATTCTTCCATGCTGATTCCGAATTTGCTCTCTTCATTTGCCGCATTAACCTGTATAAGAACAGGAACCTGAAGGGAGTGCTTTTGTCCTTCCTTATGAATTTCTTCCGCCAGACGATAAGAATCCACACTATGAATCAGACTTGTCTTACCTATGATGTATTTCACCTTATTGCGTTGAAGGTGCCCTATTAAATGCCAATGTATGGATTTCGGCAGCTGTTCATATTTGAACGTCAATTCCTGTACCTTGTTTTCTCCGAATTCCATCATCCCCCATTCCATCGCTTCCCTGACAGCTTCTACCGGCTTAGTCTTACTGACAGCGATTAATGTAACGTCATCATAGCTTCTGCCGGCCCTTTCACAGGCTCTTTTAATTTTTTCCTTAACCTCGTTTAAATTTTCCTTAATCAAATTCATCACTCCTAATAAATAATATCGTCTTCCTCTACACTTGCCCCATCTAGGGCAATATGATCATAAACTGCAAGTCCATAAGGAGTATCGGTATTTACGATACAGTATTCATCATTTTCATCCAGAATATTGATTTCCCTGAAATCAGCATATCCTTTATTAATATTATAAACCCCTACTAAAGAATCTGTTTTACCAATCGCATATTTATCCGTAGAATCAGGCTTTAAAATATAATCTCCCGGCGTAAAAAGGGACATATCCACATAATAATCCGTATCCGTGGAAGCATATATGGAAGTTTCTATAAATTGAGATGTCATCTCTCCGTTTTCCAGATAAGCTTCCTTCAAAACTCCGTCTTTATTGCTGTTTCCTCCTTTTGTAATATATTCCCTGGGAATCAGATAAAATGATTTGTTGACTATGGCTGATTTTGGTATCTTTAACCCTTTTTCCTCCTCCACCTGGAGTTCAATCTCAATATAGCGTTCCGTAGCATAATTAATCATGGAATTTGTAAAATCAAGCTTTCCGAATACGGAATCCCCTTTATTGATAATGCTGAAGGCACCCCATGCCTCATCCCCTGTTTTCATAAATTTTACCTTTAAATAGGTCTCGTCCTTTAATTCTTCCGCTCTTTCCTTATCCAATTCTATCATAATGGACCAATCTTCACTGGTTATTACCTTATATACGGGATCATCTATATTCACAATATCATTATTTTTAAGCCTTTTTGCCTCATAAGTATCTGTACGAAAGCTATCGGCAGTAATACCGTCAACAGTCAGGGCCTCCATACCGTCTATGGAATTAACCAGAATACCGCTCATGGCGGCATTGTATAAATTAAATAATCCTCCGGCATTATTGATACTGTCTGCGCTGGTTAATAAGTGTAAGCTTTCATAATTAAGCACCGAATCCTCTAAATCATATTTAAAATCATAGGTATCCTTAAAGCTGCCGTTATCAAAATTATAAATAAATGTAATTATTCTTGATTTAATATCATTTAAATCATCCTTTGATAAAGAAGATGCCATTTCCGTATTATTGGTCAGGTAATCATAAAGATTACCGCTTTCATCAACGGAATAGACTGCGGTATCGACTCCTACGCGTTCTCCCTCTCTTGCATAAAAATAAACATATCCTGATTGGGCGGCTTTTACAATCTGCTCTTCCCGAAGAGCAAGTCCCAAATAAGTATTTGTCTGTGCCAGACTGCCCACCTCCACCTCATAAACGCTGATGTGTTTTGATGTAAAATAAAGGATAATGCAGCAGATGATATAGATAAAAATGATACCGTATATGATAAGACCTAAATTTATATTTAAAGGTTTTTTATATTTTCTGATTTTACCTGTTTTAGACAATTTACTTCCTCCTAAACAGTTCTCACCTTATTATAAGCTTTTCTATTTGATAAGGAAAGTATTTCTTTTCCATCAATGAGTATTTCTTCTTTTTACCCATCCGTTTTTTATTCGGTTTTTCCTTATAACCGTAAACAAATGTATAATTAATCTATTTCTGTACAAAATAGTTAAAAAGACACAGGAGGAATTACAATGGATACAAAAATTATAGATTACACCGCTTTAACCTTAGTAATTATAGGAGGTATTAATTGGGGGTTGATTGGTTTTTTCCAATTTGATTTAGTGGCCTTTTTATTCGGTAATATGTCCCTTATTTCCAGAATCATTTATGGTATTGTGGGTATCTCCGCCTTGTATTTAATATCTGCATATGGCAGGATTAATTCTATGGCAAACTCATAAAGGAAAGCTTATTTTGTTGAAAAGCTTGTTTGGCTTCCATTCCATAGGACATCTCCTATGAAATAAAAACGGGATTTCCGACAGTTCCTATACGGATACTGGTTAGAATCCCGTTTTATTATTTTGATTTATCTATTGATTACTTATTTTCATTACTTATTTTCATTACTTATTATTGAAATATTGGATTCCTATAAGGATTTCACAATATACGGTTTCACTTTCTCCGGCAGCTCGGCTTCATCTAAGGATACACTGATAATAAAATGAACATTATACTTATCACTCAGTTTATTCAGCTTGTTAAAAACAGGCAGAATATCTTGTTCTTCTAATTTGGCAACCTTTAAAAAACTATCAAAATACATTTCCTCTAAATCATGATCTTGGGATATAATACCAGAAATAAAACCGATAAATTCGTCACTGTTATTAATAAAAAAATCACCCGCATTAATCAGTCGAACTTTATTGCAAAGCTCATACATATGCTTGGTGCTTTTATCAATATAAACGATATTACCGGTTGCTTCTTTTACTGCAGCATTCACTTTTTCCAATAAATATTTCGTCTTTCCTTTCCCTTTTCTGCCAACTATTAAGTGTATCATGATAACCGCCTCCTTAAAAATATTTTTCAATAATTGTCAAAAACACAAAATTTATTAATAATACCGGCAACTCCGTTATGTAAATAATTTATTTACTTTATTTTGTATGATTTGACAAATTTTATTGAAAACTATATTTTAATTATAGACTGTTTCACTATAGATTACAACATTAATTATTAATTTGCTGTAATAAATCAGTCATTTGTGTATACAGGGACACCCGGTCCTCGGCCTCCAATATGACAGAGATATAAGAATTACCGGCCGCATCTTTTGATAAAAGAATCAGACATGACCCGGCAGCAGCCGTACTCCCCGTCTTTCCGCCAATCACAATGATATTTTCCGGCGAAGAGATATTTTCATTCAAATATTGATTTGTCGTTTGAAAGGATAATTCTTTTGAAGAACCGTCTTTTGTTGTGTAGGTCGTCGTATAGGTCTTCGTTTGAATAATTTCTTTAAATTTTTCATTTTTAATGGCTTCATTAAAAATCAAATATAAATCAT
>CAMJWQ010000336.1 GCA_946409475.1 uncultured Lachnospiraceae bacterium | reverse complement strand
TTTTAAAATAATTAATTAATTTTTTCAATTTATATATTGACATTTTTAATATTTGGAATATAATAAAATCAACTTATACATGTAGGAAGTGAAAATAGTAAGGAAGGAAGTGTGTTATGCACTATCAAGCACCGGGAAAGTGTCCCGTTTGTCATCATGATTTACTCATAACAAGGCTTACCTGTCCCCACTGCAGAACTCAGCTGGAAGGGCAGTTTGAACCCTGCGAGTTTTGCGGTCTGGATAAAGAAGAACTGCATTTTTTAAAAACCTTTATCAAATGCAGGGGTAATATAAAAGACATCGAACGGGAACTGGGTATTTCTTATCCCACAGTTAAAAGCAAATTAAATCAATTAATCGAAAGCCTGGGCTTTCGCGTTACGGACTCTGATTTGGACATTATTCAGGAGGAACGGCAAAAGGAAAAGCAGGAAATTCTAAAAAATCTGGAAGAAGGAATTATTAATGCCAAAGAAGCAAAGGAACGTTTGGCAAAATTAAAATAGGAGGATTATTAAGATGAGCGAAAAGCAAAGAATTTTAGATATGGTAGAACAGGGTAAGATTACGGCAAAGGAAGCCATGGATTTGCTGGAAGCACTGGAGCAGACCGAAAGCGGATCGAAAAATCCCATTATCATAAAAAAGATGCCTAAATACAAGACCCTGAAACTAATTGTTATATCTGAAAAGGACGGCACAAATGTCAATGTCAACATTCCCTTAAGCCTGGTACGTGTTGTTGGGGGAATCGCCAAAGATTTTAACAGAATGATTCCGGACGAAGCAAAGAAGCATATGAATGAGCATGGCGTGGATTTTTCCCAATTGGATATTGATGAAATCCTGCGTGCTTTAGAAGAGGGTACCCTGGATAACCCGACCTTAGTGGATATTGATATCAACAATAGTGAGGACGGGGTTGTAAAAGTAAAGGTATTTTTAGATGAAAATTAATTCTTTTTCGCGTAACTACTTTTTATATATTCGAATAACAGCAAAACCCGTACCGGGTTTTCCTGTTATTCTGCCATTACACGCATTATTACAATGTATGGATGCTTTGTATGACTCCTATACCTTTTTTGCTCTCTTTATTCCTTCCTTAAGGAAAAATGCCAATGGCAATGCTTCCTGTTTTTTAAAAGAATTTTATTTAATAGAGCAGCTCCTGACAGAATCATCACGTTCCGAGGTAAAAGATCTGGTATCTGTCAATGTGGCTAAGGAAAATGTATCTGTCAATATCCGGTTACTATAAAAAGACCATAGAGGGAGAATATAATGAATAAACTTATTTTAAAAATTATCGGTGTTTTTCTAATCATTTATTTGGGATTAACCTTTATGGGATTAGGTTATATCCATTCCGTTACCAGTGCTTTTCTGTTTTCATTGGTTTTTATCGTTGTAAATGCCATATTAAAGCCGATACTATTACTGGTATCCCTGCCGGTTAACCTGCTGACTTTAGGGTTGTTCAGCCTGGTTGTAAATACCTGGATCGTCTTAATAACGGATTCCTTTGTAAAAGGTGTAAAAATAGACGGCTTTATTTCCGGGCTCATTTTATCAATTTTTATATCCGCATATCATTTATTATTTATTAAATCGAGAAGGAATGCTAAGTGAATTATTCTTTATCCTCTTTAAGCTTGATTTCCAATCCTGGTACATATTTTCTTTCCATAAGATGTCTGGATTTTCTATTTTCAATGCTGTCAAATAGAATGGAAAAATCATAATTATCAGGATATAGCACCTTAGCGGAAGCCTTCAGTTCCAGGCGTTTATGGTTTACAAGTATTTTTTCCCCCCGTATCTGCACGCCTGCTTCACCTTTACTATTAACCTTTTGAAAAACGATTCCCAGCTTATTCTGAGGATGCACAATTACACTATCCCCTACCTGGAACTTCTCTTCTACGGTATTGTTTTTTTGTTCTTTATCCTCTGCTTTTATGATTGTATTTTTATGCCTGTTCCTCTCCTGCTTATATTTATCCATTCTCTTTTCATTAGACGTCTCTTTCTGCGGATCGGCATTTACAGAGGAATAGGCAAACCGGTATGCTTGCTTTAACATTGTATCAGGCATTCCTAATTTCCTGGCAATATAAAAGGCACAGCTTTCGCCTGCTTTTCCCATCTCCATCCGGTACAGGGGCTTCAAGCTTTCTTTATCAAAGGCCATTCTGGCATTACAGATACCCTCCGCCCCTTTTGCATAATCCTTCACCTCGGGATAGTGAGTGGTAACGATAAAATTACAGCAGCTTTTTTTTAATTCTTCCAATACGGCTATGGCAATGCCCATTCCCTCCGCCGGGTCCGTTCCGGAACCAAGTTCATCTAATAATACAAGGCTATCGCGCTCTATTAATTTCACTATTTCAATAATGTTTTTAACATGGGAAGAAAAGGTAGATAAATTTTCACTTATGCTCTGTCCATCACCGATGTCACATAAAACCTGTGTATTCATGCATAAATCCGCTTCCTTACATGGGACATGAAGACCGCACTGGGCCATAAGGGAATAGAGACCGACTGTTTTTAATGCCACTGTTTTCCCCCCTGTATTAGGTCCCGTTATTACTATCCCTCTTATATTTTCTCCGAATGCTACGTTTAAGGGGACACAATCCTCTTTTTTAATAAGGGGATGCCTGCCGTCAAGGATAGTCAAACGTCTTTCCGTATTGATCAGAGGTTCGACGCCCTGCATATCCGCACTTAATTTAGCCTTTGCAAATATATAATCCAATTCTTCCAAATATTCCGAATTCATGATTATTTCATTCTTATAATCACTCACACAGCCGGTAAGGGTATATAAAATTTTCCTTTCCTCATTGTTTTCTTCCATCAGCAGTACCTCCCATTCCTCTCTCAGCTTAGCCGCAGCCTCCGGCTCGATAAAACAGGTGGCACCGGAGGAAGAAGCGGCTATGACGCTTCCCTTTATCTTGCTTTTATATTCTTTCTTAACCGGTAAGGTATAATGCCCGTTTCGATTAGAAATAAAGCTTTCCGAAAAATACTCTCTTTTACCTTTTAATATATTTTCCAGCTTCAGTCTGATGGCGTTCGTAGTTAATTCCATTTTCTTTCTGATATCTTTTAATTCCCTTGTGGCATAATCATCTATCCGGCCGTTCCGAATACGGCTGTCTATCTCTTCTCTCAAAGTATCCAGCTCTGCCATTCCTTTACCGAATGCTGCAATGGATGATTCCCATTCCGGGTTTTTATTTAAATAGCGTATCACCCGCATACAAAGTACCGCAAAGCTGCTTATTTTTCCCAGCTCATCAACAGACAATAGCTCTCCCTTATCCGCCGCATCCACTATAGGCCTGATATCTGCTATGGTCCCCAGGGGCGGTGCTCCCTGCATATCCAGCAAATTTCTTGCTTCCGTTGTTTCCCTTAGCTTATTCCGAAGCTCCTTTTCCTTTAATAAGGGTTCTAACTTATGGAATCTTTCCCTGGCTTTTTCCGTCAGGCAATGCTCCTTGAGCAGATCGGTTATTTTATTAAATTCCAGCATAATGAACATTTTATTCATGATTATAATCCTCCTTTTACTATAAAACGGAGCAGAATGTGAAAGCCCGCTTCAGCCCCCCTGTCCCCTCAATCATAATGAAGGGCAATAGAAAAAAAGCATAACCATATCAGTTATGCTTTTCATGACAATTCATATTCCATAAGGATGCCAATTTACATCCGAAAGCAATCTGTAAGGCAGAAATGTCAACATTTAAAAATGTTGACAAAAGGGTACAACTATAAAACAACATACCGTTGTTACCCTTTACAACTATTAAGCTGTAATCTCCAATACAGACACAATTAACATAAATTACCTCTTTATTATTTTTATGACTATTTGTTTTTATTATAGCAAACATTACAAT
>CAMJWQ010000335.1 GCA_946409475.1 uncultured Lachnospiraceae bacterium | reverse complement strand
CTCCAAAAGGCTGATTCCACAGCATTTATCTAAAGAATCTGTGAAGCCTGGACGGATAGGTTACCTCGTTAAATCCCCATTTATACGCCTTTTACATCCGCAGAATCCAAAAACCGGTGCAAGCTCCAAAAGTATTCAAAAGGATATCGTTAATATTATTAAGGCAAATCACAAATTTCAACTAAGTACTCCCCCTTATTGACCCGACATTCCGATAATGATAAGATAATTTCTATAAGTCAGATAACGCACAAATTGCCATTTTTATATGGTACTTATAAAAAGGAGACCTCATGACTTCCTTCATAAAGAGATCCATTTGCACAATCGCAACCTTCCTAATACTGGGATTTACTTTTTACCGCAACTCCTTAGTTGTCAATCGTATACCTTCTTCCTCTTCAAATGAAGCAGCTGCTAATACGGAAGCTGCTTTGGACGATAAAAACATGGCTTCTTCACAGATATCGGAAACCATTCAAAAAGATGCAGATCCTGAAGAAGGTAATTCTGATGATTCCGATGAAGCAGGTATGATTACCCCAAACAAAAAGGAGGGAAATATTATCTTAGCCTTTACCGGTGATATTCTTTTTTCAGACTATTCCCTTCAGCTATATGAGAAATCCGGTATTTCTTCTTTTATTGAGGATTCCTTACTACAGGAATTATCAGATGCCGATTACTATATGCTAAATGAAGAGTTTCCCTTTTCCAACCGCGGAATTGCTGCTTCAGACAAGCAATATACCTTTTGCGTAGATCCCCGGTACGTTTCTATTTTCCAGGAGCTTGGAGCAGACATTGTTACCCTGGCTAACAATCATACTCTTGATTACGGTAATGAGGCTCTATTGGATACGATTTCCACTTTGGACAGCAGTGGGATCATGCATGTAGGAGCAGGGAAAAATTTAGAAGATGCAAAAAAGCCGGTCATTGCAAGTATTGAGAATAAATCCGTCGGCTTCTTAGGTGCAAGCCGTGTTTTACCTCTTTCTTCCTGGTCTGCAGGCAGGGACAATACCGGTATATTTTCTACCTATGATTCTGCCATCCTGGAAAGTGAAATAAGTGACCTTAAAAGTAACTGTGATTTTGTTATTGTTTATGTTCATTGGGGTATTGAAAGAAATGAATATCCGGAAGATTACCAACGTGAATTGGCTGAGAAATACATTGATGCAGGTGCGGATATGGTAATCGGAAGCCATCCCCATGTACTGCAGGGCTTTGCGTTTTATAAAGGTAAGCCCATTATTTACAGTCTCGGTAACTTTCTGTTCAGCAACTCTGCTGCAGATACCATCGTACTGAAGGTTATGATAGATGAAAATAATGAATCACGCATTTCTCTTATTCCCTGTCAAAGAGTTAACGGTCAAATGCGGCATATGCGTAATTCGAGTGAGCTTATCCGTCATCTTAACGAATTATCCTACGGTGCTTTTATTGATGATAACGGCTTATTACATGAAGATTCGCAATAATTATAAGAAGGGAACCCACACTTAACAGCATTTTCCTTATGCATTCGTGTGCATCCCCCGGAGGGTTTTCTCGTATAGGACGTAATTTCCTATACGAGAACAAAGCGGGCAAGTCCATTCTCAGTTCCCCGGAGCCCGGTGGCTTGAAGGACCTGGCGCTTTCTCCAAAATTACCTTTTAATATTGCTTTACCTCTTCTTCTCCTTTTAAAACCCGGAGCGCACCCTGTACAAGAGCCAGCAATTCATCCTCACCGGGATATACGGTAAAAGGAGCTATCCATCCGGTCATTTGTTTAAGGCCGTCAATCACCTCCGAATTGTGGGCAATGCCGCCTGTTATGATAATCCGGTCCACTTTGCCTTCCAATACACACGCCATTGAACCAATATCTTTTGCTACCTGGTACAGGAAAGCTTCTTTTATCTCTCCGGCATAGGAATCTCCCTCTTCAGCCATCTTTTTTACAGTTCTAAAATCGTTGGTGCCAAGATAGGCATTAAAGCCTCCCTTGCCTACTATTTTGCCGTAAACCTCTTTTTCTGAATATTTTCCGGAAAAACACATTTTTATTAAGGCCCCGCTGGGTACACCTCCCCCTCTCTCAGGAGAAAAAGCTCCGTCACCGTCCAAAGCATTAAATACATCAACAACTTTTCCCTTAATATGAGCACCTACCGATACTCCACCGCCTAAATGAACCACGATAAGACGCAGCTCTTCATAGGGTCTTCCGATTTCCTTTCCATAACGCTTAGCCACCGCTTTTTGATTCAAAGCGTGGAAAATACTGACGCGGGGCAGTTCCGGTACCCCCGAATATCTGGCTATGGGGTTCATTTCATCTACAACTATGGGGTCAACAATATAAGCGGGCGCTCCAATGGAATCTGCAATCTCCCGAGCCAAAATACCGCCTAAATTAGACGCATGCTGACCTTGTCTGCCGATTAACAGGTCCTGTAATAATTCATCCGTAACAGAATAGGTTCCTCCCGGAATAGGTTTTAAAAGCCCTCCCCGGCCTACCACAACATTTAAACTCTTTAAATCAAATTTTTTCTCTTTAAACAGGCTTATAATGATATCCTTGCGGAAATCCTTCTGGTCAACAATAGATGCATATGCAGAAAGCTCTTCGGCAGAATGCCTTAATGTTTTTTCAAATAATAAGGTCTCGTCTTCAAATACACCTATTTTAGTTGAGGTAGAACCCGGATTAATAATTAAACTTTTAATAGACATCGTATCCTCCTTATTTCTAATTATAATATTATACTGCCAATTGCTTTTATCATTTACCTTTATTCATTTCTTCAGCCACAACAGCTGCCAAAGCCATGGAATTTACTTTAGTTTCAAAGGTATCGGAACGGCTGGTTAAAATAACGGGTACTTTTGTTCCCGTCAGGATACATCCATTCTTAACATTTACCATATGAACAATTGCTTTATACACCAAATTTCCGGCATGAATATCCGGGAATAGTAATATATCTGCATCACCCTGAATTTTACGATGAGTTGCTCCTTTATGTTTTGCTGCTTCCGGGTCAATAGCTAAGTCCAAAGAAAGGGGACCGTCTATTACACAGCCCTTAATTTCACCGGCTTTATTCATTCTTGTCAGTTCTGCTGCCTCCAAAGTTACGGGCATTTTGGGATTCACGACCTCCACAGCTGCCAGGGGAGCCACCTTAGGACATTCCACACCACATGCCCTGGCTACCGGTAACGTATTTTTTATAATATTTACCTTGTCTTCTAAGGTTGGGTAAGTCATGAAGGCAACATCTGTTAAAAATAGCAGTTGATTGATTCCGGGAACATCAAAGACACATACATGAGATAAAACCCCCCCTGTGCGCAAGCCTGCTTCTTTATCCAATACACTCCTTAAAAAGTTTTTAGAATCAATAAGCCCCTTCATATACATGTCCGCTTTCCCGTTATGGGCCAGTTTTACTGCTTTCAGGGAAGCCTGAATGTCATCCTTTTCATCAATAATTTCAAAACCGGTTAAGTCCATGCCGATAGACGCGGCAATTTCTTTGATCTTATTCTCATCACCGACTAAAATGGCATCGGCAATTCCTCTTTTTTTAGCTTCAGCCACAGACTCCAATACTGCCGCATCCTGCGCGACGGATACTGCTACTTTTTTCTTTTTACATTCATTGACTTTTGCAATGATCTCATCAAAACCCTTTTTCATTTCTGCACCTTTCCACCCGCCAGATAGGTGGGTTTTCATAATCACCTGGATATTTTAGTCATCGTTAAAATAATAACACGGTAAATTTTAAAAATCAATATGTTGACCCGTACTAAATAACATACACTTCTGATACACTCAGGAACTCCGCTCTCCGGACACGCTTCTATAAACAGGATGAGCCTGCAGGCATCTCACTTGTCATGAATTAAAAATATCCCGATAAGCGTTCTACACCT
>CAMJWQ010000334.1 GCA_946409475.1 uncultured Lachnospiraceae bacterium | reverse complement strand
CTGTTATTCTATCCTTATGTAAGTCTTCTTTGCTCTCATTACCGGTGTCTCCCCTCATTTGTAATTGCACGGAAAAATTCTCAAAAACTTTTTCCTCCGGACCTGCTTCCTTATTGTTAACATAAATCAACGCGTCTTCCTGCAGGTCAATATCCATAAAGGATAAAATTTGCGCAACCGTATAATAATCCCGCATGATAATTTCATCATTTTCCTGAATCTCATAATACCCGGACCGTAATTGGTTATTCACTTCGGCAAACTTCGGACAGATTACACTTTTTTCATTAACCATAAAACGTATGGCGTCTTTATATTCCGGTAAGCCCTTAACGGAACAGAATGCCGGCTTTCCCACCGTAGAAGGATGAACGGTAATTTTATCATTGGCATCAATTCTGCTGTTAATACCCGCCTGATTACCATTTAGGCTGATGACGGCCGACTCTCCCATTTCCCCTCTAAGCATTCTTACTTTACCATTGATTTTAAAAGTAAGCTCTTTCCCCCTTTTGGGAAACAGATCCTCATAAGGGTAGCCTACCTGCATGGCTACATCCATGATAGTAAGCTTGTTATTATCATAGAGCTTTACCCGCTGATCGTTAAACTGTACATAGACAAAGCTGTTATTCTGCTCATAAAAATTGAGACAAATGCCGATGGGGGTAACCAGTGTGGAGTCTTTTTTTATGACATCATCCAAATATACTGCCTGCTGCAAGACCTCTTCTCCCCTTAATGCAACCCGCTCCTTATCTAAGCCCAGGGCATATGCCAGTTCTTTTGTAAAACCTGTTATTTTACCTCCTCCTCCGACAACAAAGACAGCACTAACGGATTTATTGCCGTTTAGCTCCACAATTTTTTCTGCAATCTGCCTGGTTATGGAGGAAATAACCGGATACATGACATCTAAAAGGTCCTCTCTGCTGATTTTATGAGAGACACCTAAAATATCCTTATAGGAAATGGTTTTTTTTCTTCCTAAATTTGTTTTTATCCTTTCCGCGTTTTGAAAATCAATTAAACAATGAGAGGCAACCGCCTCCGTAATTTTATCTCCTGCCGCCGGAATCATACCGTAGGCAGCGATGCTGCCGTCCCTGGTAATACAGATATCCGAAGTACCGGCTCCCACATCCACCAAAGCAATATTTAACATCCGGTAAGCTGTGGGTATTGCTACTTCAATTGCCGCAATCGGCTCTAAGGTCAGATTGGAAACAGACAGTCCCGCCATCTCGACCGCCCTGTAAAGACCGTCCACGACCTCCTGTGGAAGAAAGGTGGCAATCACATCAGCCGCAATGGATTTCGCCTTATGCTGATCCAAATTCCCGATTTCATATTCATTTAAATAATATTTCACAACGGAATAGCCCACACAGTAAAATTTAATATTAGACCGGTTTTGCAGCGCCAATTCATCATGGGCCTTTTCCACACCAAGCATTTCCAAAGAATAAATGTACTCTTTGTTGACTAACGTTTCCTCCTGAAAATCATAAGTCACACGGGTCGTTATCGTTTTTAATACCCGGCCTGCGGCTGCGATGCAGACTTCCTTCAATGGCCTTCCCAAGTCCTCCTCCAATTTTGCTTTTACGGCTTTTATGGATTCTCCCACCTGGTTGATGTCATGAATCTGTCCGTCCAGCATAGCGCGTGTTTCATGAGCTTTACTATATTGAGATACAATATAAAAGGTATTGTTTTCCTTGTAACCAACGGTTCCTACGATACTTCTGGTTCCAATATCCAGTCCAAAGACCAATTGTCCGGAATATTTTATCTTCTGCACGAACGATTACCTCCTAATTCCCTCTCAATCTGTTGAAATGCCTTCCCCATATCCTCACTGTTATCAATTACTACCTTGCATTTATTGATAAATTCCTGTTCCTTTAATTGGCTGTCCAGTATATTTTGGATTTTTTCCTCCGAATAATTTCTGGATTCCTTCAGCCTCTTTCTCCTCACTTCTTCACCGGCATAAATATACCATAATTCATCGCAAATCACATCATAATGGTCTTCGATTAATAAAGCGGCTTCCACAAAAAGAAAATCCACTTCTTTTCTTTGCCTCTGTTCCTCTATTTCTTTTATTATCACTCTTTTAACTGCCGGATGGATGATGCCATTCACCTGTTCTCTTAACGTATCCTGATTAAAAATTCTTTGTGCCATAATCCTTTTATCTATAAAGCCGTCGTCCTTTAGAATCTCCGGTCCAAGCAGTGTAATTAAAGGATGGTAAGCCTCCTTACCGGGTTCCATAATCCTATGGGCCACCTCATCCGCTAATATAATATGGGCACTATAGTTATCCTTTATTATTTTAAGAAGTGAAGATTTTCCTGCTCCTACTCCTCCGGTAATACCAATAACCTTCATCTCTGCCACCTCTATTTTGCTTCGTACCAATTATTCCCCATATTCACTTCTGCTTCCAACGGAACCGTTAATGCAACCGCATTTTGCATTTTCGTTTTTAAAATACCACTAACCTGTTCCTTTTCCTCTTTATCGGCTTCAATAACCAATTCATCATGTACCTGCAAAATCAATCTGGATTTTAAATTTCTTGCCTTTAGTTCATCATTCACACGGATCATGGCTATTTTAATGATATCCGCAGCCGTTCCCTGGATAGGTGAATTCATAGCCACCCTTTCTCCAAAAGACCTTTGCATGAAATTAGAGGATTTTAATTCCGGTATAGGTCTTCTTCTTCCAAATAAGGTAGTGACATACCCGTCCTCCCTGGCCTTTTTTACCGTGGAATCCATAAATTCCTTTACCTTCGGATAGGTGGCAAAATATTTATCAATGTATTCCTGTGCTTCTTTTCTTGAAATTTTTAAATCTTCACTTAAGCCAAAGGCACTGATTCCGTAAACAATACCAAAGTTAACGGCCTTCGCATTGCTCCTCTGGAGAGGAGTTACTTCTTCAAAGGGTACATGAAACACTTCCGAAGCCGTTGCCCTGTGAATATCCTGCCCGCTTTTATAAGCCTCAATTAATTTTTCATCACCGGACATATGGGCCAGCACCCTAAGCTCTATCTGCGAATAGTCGGCGTCTAAAAATATGCAGCCCTCCCCGGGAACAAATACCTTACGGATCAGCCTTCCGATTTCCATCTTTATGGGTATGTTCTGCAGGTTCGGTTCCGTACTGCTGATCCGTCCCGTAGCGGTAATCGTTTGGTTAAAATTACTGTGTATGCGTCCGTCTTCTTCAATATATACTGCCAGTCCGTCCGCATAAGTAGATTTTAGCTTTGCCAATTGTCTGTATTCCAATATTTTACTGACAATAGGATACTCCGCCGCTAATTTTTCCAGTACGTCGGCAGCCGTAGAATAACCGGTTTTCGTTTTTTTACCGTTAGGAAGCCTTAGATGGTCAAATAAGACCTCCCCCAGCTGCTTAGGGGAATTAATATTAAAGACTTCTCCTGCCATTTTATAAATTTCTTCTTCCAGCTGCCCGATATGGCCTCCTAATTGCTCTCCATAGCTTTTCAGACTCTCTGCTTCCGTCTTAATACCTGCTTTTTCCATATCATATAAAGTGGAAATCAGGGGCATCTCCATATCCCGAAAGAGAGAAAGCATGTTTTCTTCTTCCAGACGTTTCTCCAGAACAGGCGCCGCCTTCCTTGCCGTATAACTAAAATAACAGACAAATTTAAGAAATCCGTCAGGATTTTCTTCCATTACCTTTACAAAAGAATTTTTACCGAATACTTCGGTTTTCGTTTTTATTGTCAAATCTAAAAATTCTTTGGCAATATCATCAATTTCATAATCACTTTTTACAGGGTTTAATAAATAGGCGGCAATTTTAACATCAAAGCACTTCTTCACATCTAAGAGGCTGCAAAATTTCAGAGCCTGCTTCATATGAAAGGAGGTTAATTTTATTCCCTTTTTTTGAAGGG
>CAMJWQ010000333.1 GCA_946409475.1 uncultured Lachnospiraceae bacterium | reverse complement strand
AAATTATAATTATCCCTGGATTCCAATCCTTATTGTCTTTCTTGTTTTATTTATCGTATTAGCTGCAATAGGTTCGTTTATTGCATTCATAGCACCAATTGCTATTCCCGCAGCAATCATATTATTCATATACTGGCTTTTTAAAAGAAAGTAAAAAGTAAAATACCTAGTGGTTCACACTAGGTATTTTGATGAGGGGAGTATAAATAATTAATAAGGGGTTATATAATGTAAAAAAAATTTTTGAAGGGTAAATTCTTTTTACAGTCAAATTATAATATAATGTGTCGAATAATGCAATAAAATTTTTATATATTATTATATAGATTTATTTATTAAAATATTATTTTTTTTGTATATTATGATAAAGATTACAGATAATAGAGTTGTAAAAATTTTTTAGGAGGAAAATTCAATGGCTAAGAATACTAATAATTCCAACAACTCTAACAATAACTCTCAGACAAGTAAATCACAAAACAGTACTAATGCAAATAACAGAAGTCAGAGTAAGTACAGCGGCAGCAATAACAGCAACGCAAATAACGCCAACAATGCCAATGATAGCCAAAGCTACTAATATTAATATCCGGGTATAATGCTAAGTATTTTGGAGGAGGCTGCTTTAGAGTTAAATTTTTTTAACTTTAAAGCAGCCTTAGCTCTTTTTGTGGGGCGGTGCAGAGATTAGCTTATTTTAATCTTTATAAAACTTTAGACTTGATTATGCAACACATTATCGGTTATGAATATGATATAGTATCAAACTAATCAGGTGATACTATGAGTATGGGCACAATAGCGGCAAGACAGCTGGATGAATTTTTAAAAAGAGAAAATTGTGTGGTAATAGATTTAAGAAGTGAAAAGGATTTTAATCATTTTCATATTAACGGTGCCATTAATATACCGTCAAATGTTTTTTGGAATGAAGTACGCAGGTTTGCAAAAGATAAAATATATGTTTTGTATTGTGAAAGAGGCGGAAAAAGTACCTCCATTGCCAGAGATTTATCAAGAAGAGGCTTTAATGCCATTTCTGTTATTGGCGGAATTGATGCTTATAAAGGAAAACGGTTACAATGATTTACATTTTTCGTAAATTCAGTAATTTTCTGATAGATTGACAGTACATTCGACAGGATATAAGATAAAGATAAAATACATGAGAAAGTGAACATAAATATGGCAATGTTTGATTATATTGCACCATGTCATTTTGGTGTAGAAGCAGTATTGAAAAAAGAAATAATATCCCTGGGTTATGAAATTATTTCCGTAGAAAACGGCAGAGTTACTTTTAGGGGAGATGAATTGGCTTTGTGCAGGGCAAATATATTTTTGCGGACGGCGGAAAGAATACTCCTCAAAATAGGAAGCTTTAAGGCAGCTACATTTGATGAGCTGTTTGAGGGAACAAAAGAACTGGAGTGGGAAAATTATATCCCTATAAATG
Source organism: uncultured Lachnospiraceae bacterium (assembly GCA_946409475.1). Lineage (GTDB taxonomy): Bacteria > Bacillota > Clostridia > Lachnospirales > Lachnospiraceae > CAMJWQ01. The sequence goes on along the minus strand of CAMJWQ010000333.1, from coordinate 2,523 downwards.
GCAGGTTTTGGGTAACAAAGGCAGCCTCCGTTAAAAGCCTTCTCTATAGCGGCAGTGATATTCAGTCTATTGTAAAAAAAGCTGTTGTGGAGAGGCTTAAATTAAAATATCATAGAGATTGGTTTCAGGAAGACGGTAACAGTTATCCGCTGCGTGTTTTTATCATGAATGATGTTGTAACAATCGCTTTAGATTCTTCGGGAAATTCTCTTCATAAAAGAGGTTACCGGCTGCTTCAGGGCAAGGCTCCCATAGCGGAAAACTTAGCCGCTTCCATTATTATGTTAACTCCTTGGCATAGTGACAGGATACTTGTAGATCCCTTTTGCGGCAGCGGTACCATACCCATTGAGGCTGCCCTGATGGCTGAAGGGGCAGCTCCCGGAATGAATCGTTCTTTTACTGCGGAAGGCTGGGACAACCTGGCAGAGCGTAAGAGCTGGTATATGGCAATTGAGGAAGCAAATGAAATGCGTAAGCCGAAAACCGATGTTGTCATACAAGGGTATGATATGGATCCTGGCATGATAAAAATAGCAAGGGAAAATGCAAAGCTGGCGGGAGTAGATCACTTGATACACTTTCAGACCAGGCCGGTCAGTCAATTATCGAATCCCAAAAAATACGGGTTTGTCATTACGAATCCTCCCTATGGAGAAAGACTGGAGGATAAAGAAGGCTTACATTCTATTTACGGAGAAATAGGCGATGCGAGAAGAAGACTGGATACATGGTCATTTTTTATTATAACCTCCTATGAAGCGGTGGAAAGCTGCATGAGGATAAGGGCAGATAAAAACAGAAAGATTTATAACGGTATGATAAAAACTTATTTTTATCAATTTATGGGGCCTAAACCGCCTAAGAAAAATAAGCAATAAACTTATCCTGAAATTTAATTATGCTTTTTGCTATTTGAATAAAAAGGTAAGAAATGAAGTGTTGCAAAATAAAAATATAATCGGAGATTATATTTAGTGATAAGTTTACACCTCTGTTTTTTACATGCTATAATAATTCGTATTATAAAAGTTAAAAAGTGAAAACAGGAGCATGATGGAAATGAAACGGAAAATTATTTTTGCCACGGGCAATCAGGGCAAATTGGCTGAGGTGAAAGAAATATTAAAGAGCTTACATGTTGAAGTACTGTCGTTACGGGATATTTCATTTGAAAAAGTGATAGAAGAAACAGGAGCCACCTTTGAAGAAAATGCAATTATTAAAGCAAAAACCATTATGGATATTGCAAATGAAGTGGTCTTGGCGGATGACTCGGGATTGGAAATCGACTTTTTGAACAAAGAGCCGGGTGTATATTCGGCAAGATATCTGGGTGAGGATACTTCCTATGATATTAAAAACAACACCATTCTTGAACGTCTAAAAGGCGTACCCGACGATAAACGAACAGCCAGATTTGTATGTGCCATTGCCGCCGCCTTTCCCAATGGAGAAATCATTACGACTTCAGGTACAATAGAGGGCATTATCGGCCACGAAATAATAGGTGACCATGGCTTTGGTTATGATCCTATTTTTTATCTGCCGGATTATGGCTGCAGTACTGCCCAATTAAGCATGGAAATGAAAAATAAAATAAGCCATCGGGGAAGAGCTTTGGAAAAGATGAAAGAGGAATTAGAAAAACGGGGCTTTTAAGGTGAAAAACATGAAAATCTTAATTGTTAGTGATACCCATAGGCATGATGAAAATTTAATCAGGGCTATTGAAAGGGAAAAGCCTCTTGATTTTTTAATTCATTTAGGGGATGTTGAAGGAAGCGAATACTTTATCAGGAAATTAGTAGATTGCCCTGTGGAAATAGTAGCAGGTAATAATGATTTCTTTTCTGATTTAGTAAAAGAGAAAGTCATACATATAGGAAAATATAATATTCTCATAACACACGGGCATTATTATTACGTAAATATGGGCACCAAATTAATCATAGACGAGGCACGGGGAAGAGGTGTTGATATTGTCATGTTCGGGCACACGCATAAGCCCCTTGTCGACAGGGAGGATGAGGTTATTGCAATTAATCCGGGCAGTCTTTCCTATCCCCGACAGGAGGGGAGAAAACCGTCTTATGTTATTATGACGATTAATGCATATGGTGAGGCGGATTTTGAGATACGTTATATATAAGAAGAAAAGGCTGATTCCACAGCCTTCATTTAAAAAATCCTGAATCTTGAACGGATAGGTTACCGCCTTAAATCCCTATTTCTATCAGAAAAATTTTTATAAACCGATAAGAAACAGGCAAGAATATAGGCAGGAAAAATGCTTGATTTTTGTTTAACTTTATGTTGACAATCCATATTAGCTAATATATAATATAACTTGCGTCACGGAAATGGGGATATAAAAACGCTAAAAAGACAGATGTCGGGGTGTGGCTCAGCTTGGCTAGAGCGCCTGGTTTGGGACCAGGAGGTCGCAGGTTCGAATCCTGTCACCCCGATTGCAATCGCAGCAAAATATATGCGGGTGTAGTTCAATGGTAGAACACCAGC
>CAMJWQ010000332.1 GCA_946409475.1 uncultured Lachnospiraceae bacterium | reverse complement strand
GGAAAACTGCTTAATTGATATGGCGAAGCAGCTTCCATCAGGAAAGCAGCTGGATTTTCTACAATTTTTACAGAATTATATTAGCGATAATATAGAAAGTAAAGAGGGCTCATATAAACCTCGAATGTCCGATCAGTTAGTTGAAGAAAAACAAAATGAAATTGTGGTATGGATGGATAGCATAGATAATCACGAATTATATCTTGAGGCAAATGGTTATGAAGATTATTCGGGTGGATATTGGGATAGTGATTGGACATGGGAATATAGTGATCCCATGGGTGTGGGATCAAGGATTGAAATGGCAATAGTTTTTGCAAAGGATTGTGTAAATGACAAAAGATATGAAGAGGCACTGAATATTTTAGACAGGCTTCTTGACTTGGATGTATGGGTAGAAAATGACTGGGATGAAATGTCGATCGATATTGAGCAGTTGCAGGAAGAAGGAATAATTAAAGTAGATTTAAAGCAGCTTGCTTTAATGGTACTATATACAGATTATCAAGTATGTGATAGGAAAGAACGGGCGGCTGATATGTATACATATTTCAACTATCATATCTTTCAAGACATTCGTATGGAAGAAATGAGACATGTCGGCAGGGAAGAGTTGAAAGAGGAAAATGCCTTTTGGGAAGACTGGATAGAAATATTGGCACCGAAAACAGGCAATTTAGAAACACGTTTATTAAAAGAGGCAGTTTTCTATGCCAAAGGTACAGATGGCTTGGCAGACATGGCAAGAAAAAATTATTTGAAGCATCCTTCTCTTTACTTGGAGGCACTGAAAGAATATGAGATGAATCATGAATATCAGAAAATGGTTGATCTGGGTACAGAAGCAGTAAATAACATTGATAAGAAATATCGAATTCGGAGTGAGATTGCACTAAAAGTATCATTTACAGAATACTATCTGGGGCATGAAGATAAAATGAAGGAGCTATGGTACGAAGTGTATATTTCTGATAATAGGGAGGTGAATTTCCTTAGACTATTCCTGGAAGATCATATGGCAAAGTTTTATGGAATGAAGGCAAAGGAACTTTCTAAAATCATACAGAAAAAAGAAGACTATAATAATGATAATCTGGAACTGGAAGAAAATATTCTTGACAGTACAACCGCAACATACTTGGATTTTTTGTCAGGTGAATTTGATAAAGTTAAGAGAGCCTGTATAAATCCGAAAGGATCGCTGGGATGGAGTGGTAATTTTATAGGGTATGGGATAAAAATATTTTTACTGTATTTGTATGATGAAGAGTGCCTAAAAAAGGCAACGAAAAAAATTGCAGGTGATATAGCAGATTCTTTTGGTTTTCATAAGAATAACGAATTCTATTTTTTTGAAAAAGAGTTAGCTTTAAAACCTGGTGGAGACACAGAAACTTTCTGGTTGGTATTTTGTAAATGGAAAAAATATTTTACGATGCCAGATCATGAGAAAAATAAATATTTACTCTGGGTGGAAGATATTATAGATAAACGGACAAATGCGATTGTTGGAGGACAGTTTAGAAATCATTATGCAGGTGTTGCATTGCTGATTTCTTCTTTGGGTGAGGTAAAAGAATCCAAGGGATATCAAGGAGCCGGACAGGAAATAAAGGCGAGATATAAGAAGATATTTCCACGTCATTCTTCGTTCCATGCTGCATTGAATGAATATATTTAGAGGTGATAAAATTGAAAGTAAAATTAGCGGATGTTCTAGAAGCAATGGAATTTGCCAACGATGAAACAGAATACTATTACAGTATTAAGACAGAGGAAGTTCTTATGCGCTTTTACGGAATGATTGATGGTGAAGAGAATTCTGAACTGGAGGAAGATATAGAAGAAAATTTTGAAGATTATATTTCTCTACCGGGAAAATATGAAATTGATGAATACAATATAATGGAGGAATTTATAGAAAAGCTTTCGATGGGAAGAGCGCAGGATAAATTGGTTGATGCAATCCGTGGAGGAGGCGCTTTTCGAAGATTTAAAGATATGGTGTATGCTCTGGGAATAGAGCAGAAGTGGTTTGATTTTCGGGATAATGAATATGTCAGAATTGCGGGAGAATGGTGCAAGAAACATGGGATTGATATGACAGAAGAGGCTTCTGACGAAGTCTAACCTATACAACAATTTGGAAAAATGTTACTTTGGCATAACATATTTCTGATGGAGCATTTTATTAATCAGATATATAGTTCTAAAAGACTAACGTATTCCATTGAATCATTTTTTCTTTATTTTTCATTTTTCTGCCGCTTAAGTGAAATATACCCTATAATCGCAGATATCACAGAGCCGAAGCAATCGATAATAATATCTGACATAGTATCACGCAATGCTGCCCGTCCGATTAATTTGCTGCCGTCTTCGAGAGCAAATTTTTGCATGTTTAAACCTAAGATACCGTCAAAGGTATACTCATAGATTTCCCAAAGGACACCGATTGTAATTGCAAAATAAAAAGCAAACAGAGCTGTAAATGGAGGGGATAGCTTTATACCGGAATTGCTTTTGCTCATTAGATCTATAATTATAAAGCCAAAGCTTCCAGCCATTATTGCACTGAAGCCATGGAGCCACTTATCCCAATGAGGGACTTTATAATAAAAATCTCGGACTTCACCGAGGAAAATAGCACAATAAAGAAATACGATAAATGTTATATTCAGTGAGGCCGGAATTTCTATCTTTAGATATCGCCGTAAGAAATGTGGTATATGAATTACAATCGCACCAAGAAGACATTGAACCAGCATTAATGTATAATCTGCGGGTGATCGATATCCTATCTCATTTTTGTCAATACTCCCGGTTGTAATTATCCGGTAAATTAAGAAGCCTACAGGTAGGATAAAGCTTAATAATACAAACCAATAAACGAAATTCTTAAATTTAGTACTTAATATTTTTCTCATCTTTTATGTCCTTATAGTCTCGATTCAGAGCATATTTATCAGGTGATATTGCTAATTAACTGTGTTTAGTATAATATCATTATATAAACTCAATATTAATTAATCTATTAATTCATTTTTCTGTACGTTTTTTTAGAAGAGAAAATAGCGGTGGTATCATACAGAAAGCTCCCTGATAAAAGTCTTTTATTGAGTCTTTTTTATTTTATGCCGCATTTCGCGTTGCATATATTCTTCGGTGTTAAGGCTGTAAGAATAATTGATATTGATTTTGTTAATTATGAGATTATTGTAAACACGACTAGATACAGGATAAAAAGGTCTTAAGCTATTATAATTATATAAGGAGGATTACAGATGGAAAAATATATTAAAAACCTCGAGCACAGTCAGGTTTTATCCCTAAGGGAAGCCATAACCTATCTGCCCGGACAAATTGTCAGTAAAACGTTGACTCAAAATAAACATCACAGCTTGACATTGTTTGCTTTCGATCAGGGAGAAGAAATCAGTACGCACGAATCTGACGGAGATGCCATGGTGATCGCTCTGGATGGCAAAGGCAAGATAACCATCGGTGATGCGGTTTATCAGCTTTCTGCGGGCGAAACCATTATTATGCCGGCCAAAACGCCGCATGCCGTTTACGCCGAAGAAGCCTTCAAAATGTTTCTTTTGGTTATATTCCCGGAAAATCGGTGAGTAAACTCATATTAAAGGAAAAGAACAGATGGAAACTTTCAAAAGAATTCCTTCCCATATTGGTATTATACCCGATGGTAACAGACGATGGGCGCAAAAGAATGGATTGGATAAAAAGGATGGCTATCAATACGGGATAAATCCGGGATTTGAATTATATGAAATGATGCTGGAATATGGTGTCAAAGAAGCTACCTTTTATGGTTTTACCAAAGATAATAATAAAAGGGAAAAAGGACAGAGGGACGAATTTACAAAGGCCTGTGTTGAAGCAGTCAGGTTATTAAGCGGAAGAGACGCGAATCTGTTAGTAATCGGAAATAAAGAATCAACAGCATATCCAAAGGAATTA
>CAMJWQ010000331.1 GCA_946409475.1 uncultured Lachnospiraceae bacterium | reverse complement strand
TCCCTGCCCTGACAAAGTCTTCCTTACAGCAGATAATCATTATTTCTTTTTGGGCGGACAGGGTATCCCTCCTGGCACATGCCGCGGAACAGCCGCATACAACCAGCACCACATCATAATCCTCACCGGATGAAATCCCGGTAAAGCTGTGTCCGGAAAATTCTTTTTTTAGCTTTTCCACCTCTTTTACTCTATCATATCTGGGATTGCAGCCTCCGCAGTACTTAATACCTATTTTCATACCACATCCTCATGATTTAATATCCGATGGGCCATATCCAGCAGCTCCTGACTCACTTCCTCCACCAATACCACATCCTTTATACCGGGCATGGCCTGCATGACCTCTGACGCTATCAGGCTTTCATTTGTCATATGGGCAGCCGGACAGCCGGAACATCTGCCGGTCAGTTTCACACGCAGGATATTCTCCGTCAGGCTTATTATCTTGACATCCCCGCCATGCTCCCTTAAGGAAGGTCTTATCTTTTCATCTAATAATTTTTCAATTTCTTCTTTATGCATTTGGAATGCCTCCTATTTTTTTATTAACAATATACAGCAAAATTCATACCAAGTTCAATTGAAAAGCATCCTTGTATAGCAAATATTTATAGATTAAGAAAAGCGTATTGTATTTATTAACAATTTTTTTGGTAAACCTTCCTCTTTTAATACTTTTTTAATATAAAACTACCAAGCTTTACGACTTTAATTCCCAAATTTCCGTTGTTTTTGCCTATCATACATGCTACTATATGAATAGCAATTGATAATAATATCACTTTCTAAGTTACACTATCAGAAGTAAAATACACTTCTGATACCACTCGAAAACAAGTTTTCTCGTTACATCAGTATCAGCTCATATTTTAACAGGAGGTATCCCTTTGCGTAAGAATAGCATTAAGGAAAATAATCATGCTCCCGATACATTAACCATATTTGACGACTTACAAGAGGCTAATGATAAACTGGATGCCATTATAGAAAATTCTTTTGACGGAATTTATATTACAAACGCCAATGCCACTACCATTAAAATAAACAGAGCTTATGAAACCATAACGGGCTTAAAGCGTTCCGAGGTTTTGGGATATAATATGCGTGACTTATTAAAGCGGAATGTCATCTCCGTTTCCGGATCATTACTCGCCATACAAAAAAGGCAGCCTATCACTCTCCACCAAAAATTTAAGACCGGAAAACAAGCGCTGATAACCAGCTGTCCCGTCTTTGATAAGGATAACAATATCAATATGGTGGTCACCAATGTCCGTGACCTGACGGAAATATATACCCTTAAAGAAGAAGTGGCAAGAAACAATCTGCTTTCTTCGAGAAAGGAAATAGAAAATATAAAAAAATCGCTTTCCATAACGAAGGAAATGATATGTGTCGACTCCAATTCCCTTTCCGTATTAAGCCTGGCCAATAAAGTGGCCCCCTTAGACACCACCGTTATTCTGTTCGGTGAGACCGGAGTCGGCAAGGGCTTATTTGCTAATTATATATATCAAAACAGCCGCCGTAAAAGCATGCCCTTCATAAAAGTAAACTGCGGCGCTATTTCTCCTACTTTGATAGAAAGTGAACTATTCGGTTATGAAAAGGGGGCTTTTACCGGTGCAAACCGGGACGGAAAAATCGGGCTGTTTGAAGCCGCCCATAAAGGAACTATTTTTTTGGATGAAATAGGTGAGTTACCGTTAAATATGCAGGTCAAGCTGCTTCGTGTACTGCAGGAGCAGGAAATAGAGCGTATTGGCAGTACGGTTCCCATTCCTGTTGATGTCCGGATTATTGCAGCCACTAACCGTAATTTGGAGGAAATGGTGAAGGAAAAAGCTTTCCGCCAGGATCTGTATTACCGTCTGATGGTCTTTCCCATTACCATACCTCCTTTGCGGGAACGCTCCGATGACATTATTCCTCTGCTAAATTTGTTTCGGGATAATTTTAATACAAAATATGGGTTTCATAAAAATTTTTCCTCCTCCGCATTGCAAATCATTCAGGAATACAGCTGTCCGGGAAATATACGGGAGCTGAAAAATATTGTAGAACGCTCCATGATTATCAGTGATGATAATGAAATAAGCTGTGAAGACCTTCCCTTTCTTCATATGGAGCATAAATCTGCCGTACCTTTTGTTCTTCCCCATGAGGCTACCAATCTGAAAAAAGTGTTGGAGCAGATTGAACTGTCATACATAAATGATGCCTATGCCAAATACGGAAATGTAAGAACTGCTGCGGAAAGTCTTGGCATGGATCCCTCGACCTTTGTCAGAAAAAGAAAAAAATTCCATTAGTATCCTAAAACGTGTTGTTAATTTGCATTGCATTATTACAACACGCTTTTTATTTTCCAATCAGCTTAACAGCCCATGAATCAAAACCGCCGCTTTTCCTCCTTGGCACAGAAATTGCTCTTTATATTTTATGAAAGAGCAATTTCTGCTTTTTATACTATTTTTAAAGAAAGAAGGAATAATTATGGCATTAATGACAGGAGAACAGTATGTAGAAAGTATGAGGAAACTGAAGCTGAACGTTTATATGTTTGGCAGGAAAATCGAAAGTCCCGTGGATGATCCGATTTTACGCCCATCCTTAAATTCCGTTAAGGCTACCTATGATTTGGCACAGCTGCCCGAATACGAGGATCTTATGACGGTCACCTTAGCGGACGGGAGGAAGATCAACCGTTTTACAAACATTCACAGGAGTGCCGATGATCTGGTAAAAAAAGTGAAAATGCAGCGGCTTTGCGGACAAAAAACAGCCGCCTGCTTCCAGCGCTGTGTGGGAATGGATGCTTTTAATGCCGTATGGTCTACCACCTACGAGACCGATAAAAAATATGGCACCTGTTATCATGATAATTTCAAAAAATATGTCAGAATGGTACAGGATGCGGATCTGACGGTGGACGGTGCCATGACGGATCCAAAGGGTGACAGAAGCTTAGCTCCCAGTGCCCAGTCAGATCCTGATTTATTTCTTCATGTTGTGGAAAAACGTGAGGACGGTATTGTGGTAACCGGAGCCAAGGCTCACCAGACAGGCATCATCAATTCTCAGGAAGTGATTGTCATGCCGACTATCTCCATGGGACCTGATGATAAGGATTATGCCGTTTCCTTTGCCGTTCCTACCGATGCAAAAGGCATCACCATGATTATCGGACGCCAGTCCTGTGATACCCGGAAATTGGAGGGCAGCCAGATGGATGTGGGAAACAGTGAGTTCGGCGGCGTGGAAGCCCTGGTGGTATTTGATAACGTCTTTGTACCCAATGACAGAATCTTCCTGAACGGCGAGCATGAGTTTGCCGGTATGCTTGTAGAAAGATTTGCCGGCTATCACAGACAGTCCTACGGCGGATGTAAGGTAGGTGTGGGTGATGTGCTGATCGGTGCCTCCGCTCTGGCTGCCGATTATAACGGTGCCGCAAAGGCTTCCCACATAAAGGATAAGCTGATCGAGATGACACATTTAAATGAGACCCTCTATTGCTGCGGTATTGCATGTTCGGCGGAAGGAACACAGACGGAATCCGGCAACTACCTGATTGACCTGCTGTTAGCCAATGTATGTAAGCAGAATGTAACCAGGTTTCCTTATGAAATAGCACGTTTGGCCGAGGATATAGCAGGCGGGCTCATGGTTACCGCCCCCTCGGAAAAAGACTTAAGAGATCCGAAGATCGGCCCTTTGGTTGAAAAATACTTTAAAGGTGTGGAGCATGTATCTACGGAAAACCGGCTCCGCTGTCTGCGCCTGATCGAGAATTTAACATTAGGTTCCGCTGCCGTTGGTTACCGTACGGAATCCCTGCATGGAGCCGGTTCTCCCCAGGCACAGAGAATTATGATTTCCCGTCAGGGCAATATCGCCATGAAAAAAGAGCTGGCCAAAGCCATAGCCAAAATAAAGGAATAGACAAGGAGGCTTTCTGTTCATGAATTGGAAAGAGATTTACGC
>CAMJWQ010000330.1 GCA_946409475.1 uncultured Lachnospiraceae bacterium | reverse complement strand
AACAAATGCTTATTTGTTTTATTCTCTTTTTTAGTAATTTTTTCGGATTCCGTACTTATACATATTGTACAAAAATAAGTCCTTTTAGACTTTTACTGATTCATTATTGACTTTTCCTAAAACATGGACTTTTTGCTTAAGATGTTTTATGATAATATAATTATCAGAAGAAAAACAAGCACGAGCGGAGGGAGGATTTCTATGTTGGCAGACTTTCATTTACATTCCCACTTTTCAGGTGACTGTGAAAGCAGAATGGAATCTATGATAGAAAGAGGAATCGAAAAGGGCTTATCCATCATGTGTTTTACGGAGCATTTGGACCTTGATTACCCTTACGAATCCCCTGACTTTTCACTGGATATCCCTGCTTATTTCGATTATTACCAAAAAATGAAGGAACAATACCAGCGTAAAATCAGCCTGCTTTTTGGTGTGGAGCTGGGTCTGCAGCCTCATGTCATCCATATCTGCAATGATTTCGTAAATAAATACCCCTTTGACTTTGTCATCGGCTCTTCTCATGTCATAAACGGTGTGGATCCTTATTATCCTGATTATTTTTCCAACCGTTCCGAAGAAAGTGCTTATGAGGAATATTTTACTTTTCTCCTCAAAAATCTGGAGGTCTTTCAAAATTTTGATGTCTATGGGCATATTGATTACGTGGTAAGATATGGTCCTAACACCAATCAATTTTATTCTTATGATAAATACCGGGACATCATAGATTTAATTTTAAGAAAGCTTATTAAAATGGGAAAAGGTATCGAGCTTAATACGGGCGGCTTCAAATACGGATTAGGTCATCCCAATCCTCACGAGGATATCATAAAGCGTTACCGGGAATTAGGCGGAGAGATTATCACCATTGGTTCCGATGCCCATAAGCCGGAACACATTGCTTATGATTTTCATAAAGTATTTCCTATTCTAAAGGCCTGCGGCTTTCATTATTATACCATTTATAAAAACAGAAGTCCGGAATTTATAAAAATTTAAGCAGCATCATGGTACAAATACAAGCAGCCGAACCGCTATACGGACAGCTCATTCGGCTGCTTGTCAGGATATCTCTTATTTCATACCTGTTTTTTATAGGTATTTCATTTATTTTTCCCTGCTTTCATTTTCCTCCTCTTTTTTTAAGGTCGTTCCCCTTATTTTTTTCTTATCCGCATATCTGGTAACAGCTTTGGAAATCCAAATAATAATAAGGGCAATAATTCCTATTAACAATAGATAGGGAAGGGAACTGAGTATCCATACCGCTAATTCCTTTAGTCCTTTTCCAATATTGTAGACATTTGTCTTGAATTTGCCGGCTATCTCCTGCCAAAATCCCTCTTCCTTTGTATCACTGATACGTTCCACCTCCGAAACCGAGAGGGTAATGGTGCTGTATTCAATTTGATTATCATAGGTCTTTAAAGTGGATTCATAATTCTGCAATTCGTAGCGCACTTCCGACAGCCGGGTCTCAATGGCGATAATGTCCTCCATGGTCTCTGCTTTTTCCAGCAAGACAAATAAACGTTCCTGCTCAACCTGCAACGCTTTTTTATGGCTTTCCACATCTACGTATTGCAGCGTAATATCCTCCACGCTTTCCTGTTTGCTTACAATATTGGCAATACTGTCCATAGTTTGCACAAAGCCTTCATAGGCGCTTACGGGCACCCTGCAAACGATATTGGCATACCGTTTACTGTCTTCATAGTAATAGCTGTTTCCCGATACATCCTCACTTTCTATGTATCCTCCCAAAGCCGTCACCTGATTGCCGATTTCCCCAATGGTTTTATCAAAGGTCTTTGTCTCCAGCTCTAAATACAGCCGTTTTATCAGCTTTCGGCCTGTCCCTGCACCGCCGGCATCTGCCGCCCCTTTTGCTGTTTCATCCACCGCTGCCTCTTCAGGACTCAGTGATTCCGCTGCCTCTTCTTCCACTGTTGTCTGCCCATTTCCGCGGACACTAACGGAATCTGCCGATGCAGCCGATGTTTCCGTACTCTTTTTGCCTGCACATGCCGGTAAACCGAAAAGAATCAGTAAAACACTTATTAACAGCATTACTTTCTTCATTACATTTCTCCCCCTTAATGAATACTTATGGTTTTCCTGGTAATATGGTACCTCCTCCTAACACATAATCCCCGTCATAGAAAACTAATGCCTGTCCCGGGGTTACCGCCCGTTGTGGCTCCTCGAACCTGCAATAGATCAAATCCTCTCCTGTCTTTTTTATCCTGCAGGCAGCTCCTTTATGACTGTATCGTATTTTTGCCGTAACAGCTCTTTCTTCCTTTAAATCCTCTATGGCCATAAAGTTAATCTGATTGGCATAAACATCTCTGGTAAAAACATCTTCTCCCTCGCCAATTACCACTTCATTGGTATCCGGCCGTATTTCCACCACAAAAACAGGATGTCCCATAGCTAAATTCAGACCCTTTCTCTGACCTACCGTATAATGAATAATTCCCTTGTGCCTGCCGATAATCCGGCCGTCCAAAGTCACAAAATCACCTGGGTTTGCAGCCTTTCCGTCATAATTATTAATAAATTCTCCGTAATTATTATCGGGTATAAAACAGATTTCCTGACTGTCCGGTTTATCGGCAATTTTAAGTCCGGCTTCCTTTGCCATCTGTCTGATTTCATCCTTTGTATACGCACCTACGGGCATTAGCGTATGGGCCAGCTGGTCTTGGGTCAGGTTATACAAAGCATAGGTCTGGTCTTTTTCTATTGTCCTGGATTTTTTGACGTCATATCTGCCGTTCTCTAATAATTCTATGGAGGCATAGTGACCTGTAGCTATATAATCGGCACCGATTTCCAGGCTTCTTCTTAGTAAAGACTCCCATTTTACATATCTGTTACAGGCAATGCAGGGATTTGGGGTCTTTCCTAATCGATACTCCTTCACAAAATAATCAATAACATTTGTTCTGAATTCCTTTTTAAAATTCATGACATAATAGGGAATATCCAAATCATCAGCCACCCGCCTTGCATCATCTACCGCCGTTAATCCGCAGCATCCGCCTGATTCTTCTCTTTCCGCCGTCTCCTCATCCTGCCAGATCTGCATGGTGACACCAATAACATCGTAACCCTGCTTTTTTAACAGATACGCTGCGACGGAAGAATCCACGCCTCCGGACATTCCTACCACAACCTTTTTCTTATCCACAAAATAACCTCTATTCTTCCGTTATCTCATCTTCATGTATATCTTTTTTTGGCTCTTTTAAGCCTTCAATTATGATATTGTGCTTTTCTGCGTAATCCCATAAAGCCGCATGAATGGCTTCTTCCGCAAGCAATGAGCAATGTACCTTCACGGGAGGAAGTCCGTCAAGAGCCTCTAAAACCGCCTTATTGGTAATTTGTAAGGCCTCCGTCACCGTTTTGCCCTTAACCAGCTCTGTTGCCATGCTGCTCGTTGCTACGGCAGCTCCGCAGCCAAAGGTCTTGAATTTCACATCCTTTATGACCTGATTCTCATCAACATCTATATACATTCTCATAATGTCTCCGCACCTTGCATTTCCAACAGTGCCGACACCACTGGCGTTTTCTATTTCTCCCACATTTCTGGGATTACTGAAATGGTCCATAACTTTTTGTGTATACATACTATTTCCTCCTTAACCTTACATATTCTCTCGGAATCTCTAAGCCAATAAAATCAAGGCTTTCAGATTCCTTTTTTATTAAAATCCCCCACTTTTTTATCAAAAACGCTTGACAACTTCATCGAAAAATGCGGCGCTTTGCGCCCTTATTTATAAGATATTTTTCGATTGGAGGCGATTTTTATGTTACCTGTTAACTCCGGCGGTCATTCCGCCTATCAAGATTTTCTTCTTGAAAATCTCCGTAAATATTATCCGAACCCTGATTCCATTGCTCGTTCTACCTGGGATATTATCGAGCGATTTTGGAATCTCGATTTATCCTTTACTGATGAGTTCATGAAATCAAAAT
>CAMJWQ010000329.1 GCA_946409475.1 uncultured Lachnospiraceae bacterium | reverse complement strand
ATACAGGCACTTTATGACTATAATAAGATTCCCATATGGATTCTCAGCCAAAATAAGGAGCTTCTTGCTTACTTTTTCTCACATAATACCGGCAAGGTAAGGGAAGGCTTATCCGATCATATCATTAAGCTGACAGATAAAATAACAAATCCGGATTTTGACGTATTGTGTTTTGAAAATGAATTATACTATAGCTTCACCTTCCTGCATAATCATGAAACTTATTATTTATTGGGCGGCCCTATGCTGTTATCGGGTTTATATCACATCACGGAAATGCACTCCCTTTCCTTCGCTCATTATATGAATACGAAAGAATTAAAATCCCTTGTTGAAATGTTACCGGTTGTTTCCATGACCTCCTTCAGCTCCTGCCTGCGAGTCATGATGCTGTTACTAAAAGGAAATGCTCTTAGCTTAGAGGAGATCAGTAACTATCAATTTTCCAGTCTTCAGGATTCATTACACAGTACCTTTATACATGAGCTTTTTGAAAACATGGAGGATTACCGTATACATACTCCTTACAGTCAGGAAATAGCCGTATTAAACTGTATTCGGAACGGAAATGTGGCTAAGTTGGAATCCACTTATAAAACCCTTCCGGAAACCATATATGGAAAAATGTCAAATAACCCTCTCCGGCAGCTTTTTTACGGATGTATTGCCAATACAACCCTGGTTACAAGATTTGCCATAGAAGGCGGGCTGGAAGAAGAAACTGCTTTTACCTTAAGCGATGTCTATATCAAGCAGATGGAAAATTGCAGAACCTTGTATGAGCTAACCATATTGAATGAAAAAATGGCCCTTGACTTTACAGAGCGCGTAGCAAAGGTCAAAGCCTCAAAACCACCCGTTTACTGCAAGCCCATATCGCAATGTATGAATTATATAACAAAAAATATTCAAAGCAAAATTACTTTAGACATTCTGGCCGGGGAAGTGAATCTGACACCAAAATATCTTTCCTTTCTTTTTCATAAAGAAACAGGACAGACCCTGAGTTCCTTTGTGGAAGTAAAAAGAATAGAAGAAGCGAAAAACCTGCTAATCTATTCCCAGTATTCCTATAATCATATCAGTCAGGCTTTATCCTTTTATTCCCATAGCTATTTCATTACCGTATTCAAAAAAAGAGTGGGTATGACGCCTAAAGAATATAAGGATACATACGGAAACGGCAAATGGAATAAATGAAATATGACGGCAGGTCTGTCCTGACTATGATTCCTTCTTCCTTTCTATTCCAAAGAATAGGTTGACTTCGTCCTCCTTATATTCTTCAAACAGATTATCACTCCTTCTAATGGCTTTTAGCCGGCCTCCCGCCATGATCCCCACCCGGTCAGCCAGCTTTTGTGCCTCCGAAAAGTCATGGGTCACAAATAAAATAGCACAGCCGAAGCGACGGCGGATTTTTAATATTTCTTCATACATAATCATTTTAGTAGCCGGGTCAAGAGCGGAAAAGGGTTCATCCAGCAATAGTATATCCGGTTTTAACACCAATGCCCTTGCCAATGCCGTTCGCTGCTTTTCACCTCCGCTCAGGGTACCGGGATAGTGAGACAAAATTGAAGTTATGGAAAGCATATCCGCTATCCGTTCCACTTTCTCAGTAATTTCAAGCTTTGACTTATGATGCATTTTTAACCCATAGGAAATATTGTTTTTAACCGTCATATGCGGAAAAAGGCTATAGTCCTGATATACAAATCCTATATTGCGTTCCATCAGCGGAATGGTCAGAACCGGCTTTCCTTTTAGTACCACTTCACCCTGCAGACCCGGATAGTAGCCGGCTATTGATTCCAATAAAAGAGTCTTACCCGCTCCTGTCCTGCCGACAATTGCAAATATTTCGCTGCTGCGGATTGTGAAGGAAATTTGCTGCAATTGAAAGCTTCCCTTCCGTAATGAAAAATTCCTGACTTCTATCACCTGCTTCATCCCTGTATCACGTCCTTCATTCTTGTTGATTGATTCTTTCTTTTGCTCAAAAGGCCGGTAATCATCAGGGAAAATGCCGCTATTATCAACAAAATAACAGCAGATGCCATAGCCATCCCGTTATTACCGGTGGAGATATTCAGGTAAATACTCGCCGGAAGAGTCTCTGTCTTCATGCGGGTGACCCCAACCAGCATCAAAGTGGCACCAAATTCCCCCAAAGCACGTGACCATACCAGAATCACCAGCATGAGCACCGAGGGCCGGCATAAGGGAAGAAGAATGGTGGTAAAACGTTTCCAACGGGATGCTCCCAGTGTCCCCGCAATAAATTCCAGCCGGGTATCCGTCTCTCCCATTGCCGTACTCATAAGCCTGACTGCAAAAGGCAGATTTACCGTCATTTGTGCTATAATAATACCCTTTCGGTCGAAAACCACTTGAAAGCCGAGTTCCTTCAATACTTTTCCGAAATCTGAAGAAAAAACAATAAGCAGACACAGTCCCAGCACCAGGTAAGGTAATGACAGTGGAAGTTCTATAATTATTTGTGCAAATTTTTTCAAAGGCATTGCCGTTCTTGTCAGTGCGTAAGCACATGGTACCGACAACACAATAATAAAAAGGGTAGAAATACTTGCCGTGTAGATACTAAGACAAACGGCATAGCGAACTTCCTGTGAAGCTGCGGCTTCTTTCAGATAGGGAACGCCTCCGTATACAATAGAAAAAAGCGCAAGGAATATAAATATAACAATTGAACCCGTGATTATAATTGAAATTATATCAAAAATGCTGCTGCCACCTCTTTTTCCCATTCTGTCACCTGCTTTACATTTCCTGTTACCGTCCTATAACCTCGTACCCGTATCCGGTCCAGACGGAATGAGCCTCTTCTGTGTTTAGATATTCTATAAATGCGGACAATGCCTCGGCATCATCACAATAAGATAAGGAAGCTGCGGGAATCGTTTTAATATACTTCTCCATATCCGGAGAATCCACGATTTCAACAGAAGCATCTGTAACATTTTCTTTCCAGACAATGATTGCATCGCACTCATCCATAGTAAGGGCATTGAAAATTGCAGGAGCCGTCGTCGTTCTTGCAACAACATTGACCTCCTCCAGAATCCCCGCGTCCGTAAGGGCTTTGTCGGCTATTTTACCAATTGGTGTTGATTCCACATCACCCAAAACCACCCGGACTTTACCATCTGCCAGATCTTCCAGGCCGGTAATGCCCAAAGGGTTACCGCTTTTAACCACAAGTACCGGAATATGCTTTACCAGGTCCCTGCTTTCCGTAACCGCCTCTTCTACCGGCTTCACTTCGTCACCGGAGCCTGCGATAAACAGATCCCCTTCCTGCGCCGTATTGATCTGTGTTTGAATTTGCCCCGCATTGGCAAATGTTATTTCCATCTCACAGCCGGTCATTTCCTGAAAAGCATCCGCAATCTCCTGAAAAGGATCTGTCATACCTGCTCCGCAATAGACAGAAAGAATATGTCCGCTTAAATCAACGGCAGACATTCCCTCCTCCTCTTCACTATCCACGGCTTCCACTGTTTCCTCCTCTTCCTCTCCGCTATCCGCAGTTTCCACTGCTTCCCCCTCTTCTTTTGCGGTATTCAAATCCGCCGAGGTATTTTCCGCATTATTTCCGCAGCCTGTCATGCTTACCATTTCCAAAACAACCACCAGAATTATTACCCAAATTTTTTTCATTATTTTCCTCCTTTTTTATGAACCAATACGATATTATTTTCCTGATTTCTCCTAATACTTATCATAGCCTTGCCTTCGTACGCATCCTCCGCAGGATTTTATTTTACAGGAAATCAAGAGCTTTATCCCTTTATATGGCAGGATACTTCCTATAAACTAAAAAAAATGCGTATTCGATACATTTCAACATCGAAAACGCATAGTACGTAGCTATATATTACAATATTATTAGAGATAATCACTTTTATAAATTCTTTCCTAAAATGAAGCTCCTGAAAATAATATAAATATTATATTACCTTTAATGTATATTTC
>CAMJWQ010000328.1 GCA_946409475.1 uncultured Lachnospiraceae bacterium | reverse complement strand
TAATGGTAATGGTTTGTTCTTCTCCCGTTAAGTCGAGCATAGAAGGCTTTTCTCCGTTATTTTCAAAATCAGGAGCTTCTCCGTCGGCTGCTTTGTCACTTGGCGCTTCATCTGCCGGCATCTCTCCGTTTTCCGGTACTTTTCCATCCGGTATTTCTCCATCCGTCATTTCACCGTTGGGCATATTTCCGCTTGGGGGTTCACCGTCAGCTTCTTTTTGCGTACCTAACGCTATGGTGATAGAATTTCCGTCAATAGCAGTGATTTCACCTATGATAGAATCCAAGGCGTCAGCTTGTGTTTCCTCTTTGGCTGTTTGAGATTTTTCCTCTGTCGTTTCCTCCGCACTCTCCTCTGTGGTTGTCGTATCCGGACTTTCCGCTGCTGCCGTTTCATTTGTCTTATTACTGCATCCTGATAACATGAATAGGAAAGTCATAATCATAATAAAATGGAAATTCCAGGATTTTTTTGTTTTTTTCTTTGTATGCATTAGTACACTTCCTTTCTTTTTATGGTATTATTATCCTTATTTGTTGTGAAAAATTTGTGTTGTTCCTGTGAAAAAAAATTGATTTTTAGGTTTTAATACGAACAAAAAAAGACTGCTTATTAACAGTCTTTTTACAAAATTAAATGATATTTAATTCCTTATCACCCGGTTCTCCATTTTCATTTGTTCCTGTTTCAGCAGTGTCATTAGGGTTTAATTCCCTGCGGTTTTCTTCAATAATGGTACTGCATTGCTTTAAAGAATCAATATAATTGTTAAATTTATTAACAGATGTATTCATGGACTGATTGATAATTGCTTCCAGACTGCCAAGCATCTCATCCGTATATTGGATGGCTGATAAACGAATATTATTGGCATCCAGCGTGGCATTGTCCAATATTTCCTGAGCCTGTTTCGTCGCTGTCATGACAATCTCATTGGCCTGGGCATAAGCCTGCTGCATAATTTCATGTTCGTTAATCAATTCATTGGTATGTATGGTAGCATCCGCGATAATGGCCTGGGCTTTTTCCTTTGCATCATTTAAAATAGCTTCTTTATTACTGATGATTTTTTGATATCTTTTAATTTCATCAGGAGTCTTCATCCGGAGCTCTCTGAGAAGAACTTCCATTTCCTCCTTGTTCACTACTATTTTTGTATTTGACAGGGGCTGATATTTACAGCTGTCTATATATTCCTCAATTTCTTCAATAATCTGTTCTATACGGCTATTATTATTCATACGTTCCCTCTCTTCACTTAAACATTATGATTTTTGCTAATACCATACTTGCTGTAAATTTTCTTAGCTACAAACGGGGGCACAAATTTGGCTATGTCTCCTCCGAAACTTGCCACCTCTTTTACCGTAGTGGAGCTTAAGTAAGCATATTCTAAACTGGTAGTTAAAAACATCGTATCAACATAAGGATTAAGTTTTCGATTCGTCTGGGCCATTTGCAGTTCAAATTCAAAATCTGTTATGGCGCGAAGCCCCCGGATAATTACCTTTGCATTTACATTTGATGCATAATCTATTAATAAACCGCTGAAGCAGTCTATTTTTACATTAGGCATGTCCCTTGTCACTTCTTCTAATATCTTAACACGTTCTTCTACAGAAAACAACGGTGATTTTGTACTATTGTTTAATACACTTACCGTTAATTGTTCTACCATATTGGCTGCTCTTTTTATAATATCAATATGTCCGTAAGTCACCGGGTCAAAACTGCCAGGATAAATTGCACAAGTCATAATCTATCTCCTATTCCCTATCCGATACAGCATTTTTATTAATGCCGATCCATGATTTACATTTTTTTTCTTAAAAAGACATGCTTATTCGTTTTATATTCTTTCTGCTTTTCCATTTGAAAATTTAATTCCCCAACATAAGAAAAATCCGTATGCCCGGAGGCTTCTATAATAATTTGCGTTTTTTCATGGATAATATTCGAATAAGTCAGATAATGCAATACTTCCTTTTCATACTCCCTGTCATAAGGAGGATCCATAAATACAATATCAAAGACCACAGAGGATTCCAGTCTTTTTAAAGCATGCAGGACATCATCCTGTATGATTCTGCTTCTGTCCTGTAAACGGGTAAAAGCGAGATTATCCTTAATACAGCCGATTGCTGCTTTATTCTGCTCCACAAAAACACAGGATTTTGCTCCCCTGCTGAGAGCTTCTATGCCGATTCCCCCGCTCCCGCTGAATAAATCCAAAAAGACAGCATGATAAAGCAGAGGGTTTATCATGTTAAAGAGGGTCTCCTTTATCCTGTCCGTAGTGGGTCTGGTATCCATACCCGCTATGGTTTTTAGCTTCAGGCTTTTCGCACTTCCTGCAATTACTCTCATAATCTTATCTTTATACCTTTTCCGTCTCTGGAACCTAATTTTATTTTGCTGATATCCACTTCTTTATCTTTATAAACAACGGACCTGGTCTCACCGATTTGTATGAACCGGCATAGGGATATAAAATCCTTTTCCACCAGCTTCATACCCCGTACACCGATTGCCGTTTTCTTTTTTGCTGGTATTTCCGAAAGAGGAAATCTTAAAAAAGAGCCCTGCTCACTGATTAACAAAAGCTGATTATACTCCTCAGCAACGGATACGCCCATTAAGAAATCCGAATCCTGTAACTTGGTCGCTGCAACACTTCTTTTCGATACATCAAATTCTATACCGGCCACCTGTTTTACCATACCCTCTTTTGTAACAAATATCAAATTTTTATCCCTTAAGCCGGAGAGGGAGGACACAAATAAAATACGATCCTCCGTGCTGCTGAAATTACTCAGATTGTCGATAGGAATCGACTTATCGCGGAATTTACCAAAAGGAATATCCAATACCTTGATACTGTGCATGATTCCCTTTTCCGTAAAAAAACAAATCTTATCCGTATTTAAGCAGGAAAACAGGTATTTGTTTTCCTGACGGGCCGCATCTTTATTACGCTCAAAAGTGGACAAATCCACTGTTTTTACATATCCGAAGCGGTCCATTAAAAATACGACTTCCGTCTCCTCCACTTTTTTCTCTTCGATTATGATTTCCGCAGCATTTTCAATGCGTGTTTTCCTGTCTTTTCCAAATTCTTTTTTTATGGCATCCAGCTCAAATATAATAGTCTTTTTCATGCTTTCACGGTTTGATAAAATATCCTCATATCTGGCTATATTGTCAATCGTTGTTTGATAATCCTTCTGTAAAGCCTCTATTTCCAGTCCGATTAATTTATATAAACGCATTTCTAATATGGCCGTTGCCTGTCTTTCGGTAAAAGATAATAAACCTGCCATTTTTTTAGAAATTCTGGACTTAAATTGAATCGAATCCGTTTTGCCGTGCATAAGGCATTCTTTTGCTTCTTTTATGTTTTTGCTGCCTCTTAAAATTTCTATAATTAAATCAATGACATCACAGGCTTTTATGAGCCCCTCCTGAATTTCTTTCTTTTCCAGCTCTTTTTCCAGTAAGGTTGTATATTTTCTGGCGGCTACGGAAAATTGAAATGCAATGGTATGCTTTAAAATATTTTTTAAGCTTAAGGTTTCCGGTTTTTTATTGGCAACGGCGAGCATATTGACACCAAAAGTATCCTCCAGCTTTGTTTTTTTATAAAGCATATTTTCAATGTAAGCGGTATCCGCATTTTTTTTGAGTTCCAGAACGATTCGGATTCCGTCTTTCGATGACTGATTGGAGATGTCAACAATATCCGTTAATTTTTTAGTCTCTGCCAAATTGCTGATTTCTATTAAAAATTTACCAATATTAGCTCCTATCATTGTATAAGGAATTTCCGTGATAACCATACGTTCCTTACCGTTTTTTCCTTTTTCCAGAGCCACTTTACCGCGTATTTTAATCTTGCCCATACCCGATTCATAGATTTGCAGAAGATCGTCTTTATTGGCCACAATTCCTCCCGTGGGGAAATCGGGGCCCTTTATAAATTTCATTACTTCCCTTGTTTCCAGATT
>CAMJWQ010000327.1 GCA_946409475.1 uncultured Lachnospiraceae bacterium | reverse complement strand
TTATCTGAAGAACAAATATTTTTTATATTATTTATCCCCTTTGGAAGAAATAAAATTTGATATTGACGATTTGTTCTATTATGCCAATCATAAAATTATGAAACGTAATAAACATCTTTGGGTTGCGGATTACGGGATGCAGGTATCCTTATTATCCCGCTACGGCATACGCGCCTACAGTGTTCCCGGAAGAGATCATATCTTTATAAACGGAGATCCTCATGATTTCCGTTATCATAATATAAAAATTATAAATCCCTATTTAGGTGTTCATAAGATCACCAAAAAAGGCAGCGTCCAATATAAAGCAGCCATACATGTCAACGGAAATTATACGGTGGGAATTTATCCTACTGCCGAAGAAGCCGCTGTCGCTTACAATAAAGCCGTGGATATATTAAAAAGAAAGGGGATTACAAAGAATTATACCTTTAACTATATAGAATCTTTAACTGCTTATGCTTATGCAAAAATATATACGGACGTGACCGTATCAGATAATATTAAAAATTTTCCGGATAAATCTGTTTAAACCAAAACGGATACGTCTGTTCTCAGCCGCTAAATCCATAAGAAGGCTGTTCTATAAACAAGATGAGCCGGCAAGCAGCCTCACTTGTCGTGAATAAAAAGCCCTGTTTTTAAAAAGACAGGGCTTTTTACTTGCAGTCATTATTATTGCCGGCAATATTTAATTACACTTATTTTATTTTTTATTGATTTTTATGGAATCATAATAATATGTCTCGGACATTTCTCAGCGCATTTTCCGCAGCCCGTACATTTTGACTGATCAATATAGGCAATATTATCAACCACCTTAACAGCATCAAATTCACATACTTTTTCACACATTTTACAGGCGATACAACCGATCTTGCAGGCCTTCATCACATCCTTGCCCTTATCCTTTGAAACACAGCCGACAACCTGGGCCGCATGATAAGGAATTAGCTCGATTAGTTTTTTAGGACATTCCTGAATACATTTTCCGCATGCTTTACAGGCCTCCTTATCAACAACGGCTACTCCGTTTACAATATGTATGGCATCAAAAGGACAGGCCTTTACACAGGAACCATACCCCAGGCAGCCGAAATTACAGGTCTTTGCTCCTCCGTTAGGTACAAATTGCAGCATTTTGCAATCTTTTACGCCATAATATTCATAATCCACAGTCGTTTTATCTTTCGTACCGGAGCATTTCACATAAGCTACCATACGATCCGATTCACCGGCTTCCACACCCATGATAGAAGCTATTTTTTGCGCTACGGGAGCTCCGCCGACAGGGCAGGCATCAACGGGAGCCTCTCCCTTTACAATGGCCGCAGCCAAGCCGGAGCAGCCTGCGAAGCCGCAGCCACCGCAGTTGTTTCCGGGCAGTGCGGAAGTGACTTCTATTTCCCTTTCATCCGTTTCTACTTTAAATGCAACTCCTGCGGCACCTAAAAAGACTCCGATTAATAAACCGGTACCCGCTACCATAAGGGTTGCTATTACGATACCAAATATACTCATTATTTAACCTCCTATAATAATCCGGAAAATCCGAAAAAAGCAATAGCCATTAAGCCCGCTGTTACAAGTACAATTGGTGTTCCCTTAAAGGATTGGGGAATATCATTGTATTCCATTTTTTCTCTCAGGCCTGCCAATATAACAATAGCGATGGTAAAGCCTACGGCTGTTGCAAATCCGTTCACTATTCCGCTTAGCACCGAATAGGATTTTTGAACATTGGTGAGGGCCACACCTAATACGGCACAGTTAGTAGTGATTAAAGGCAGATATACCCCTAAAGCATTATATAAGGGAGGCATGGATTTTTTCAAAAACATTTCCACAAATTGTACCAAAGCAGCAATTACCAGGATAAAAACAATTGTCTGCAAATAGGTAATATCTAAAGGTGATAAAATAAATTCATATATGGCGCCGGTTACGGCTGATGACAATGTCAATACGAAGATAACCGCTCCCCCCATTCCGGAAGCTGTTTCCACTTTTTTTGATACGCCTAGAAACGGACATAAGCCTAAAAATTGACTTAATACTACATTATTTACCAAAGCAGAACCTATGGCTATTAATAATAATTCTTTCATTCCTTATCCCTCCTATTCCGATTCTTTCGGCTTTTGCAGGCTTTCATTACATGCCTGTGAACAGGAAGCACATCCGCCGGAACAATCATTTAAGACAGCCTTCGTATGATTCTTCTTTGCATTATTCAGTTTTACCTTATTTTGCGCCGCCGTAAGACCTGCCAGAACAAAGAAGGCACCGGGAGCCAAAATAAATATGGTAATAGGTTCATAAAAAGAAGGCATTATCGTTTTTCCAAATATCTGGCCGGCTCCAAGCAATTCCCTGACAATACCGATAGAAGTTAGTCCTACGGTAAATCCAAGACCCATACCGATACCGTCAAAGGCCGATGGTATGACGCCGTTTTTTGATGCATAGGCTTCCGCACGGCCCAAAATGATACAGTTTACTACAATAAGGGGAATGTATATGCCAAGGGCATCATAAAGTGTAGGTATGAATCCTTCCAATAACAATTCCACTAAAGTAACAAAGGACGCAATTATGACAATAAAGGCCGGTATACGTACCTTATCCGGTATCACATTTCGCAAAAGTGCGATCATTATATTTGATAAAATCAGTACTGCCGTTGTCGTCAGTCCCATACCCAGGCCGTTAATAGCCGATGTGGTAACCGCAAGAGTCGGACACATACCAAGCATAAGAACAAAAGTTGGATTTTCCTTCACTAAACCGTTAAAAAGTCTTTCCATATTTTTATTCATGATTAATTACCCCCTTCCAGATATTGAAAGAAGCAAATTCCTGCATTTACTCCGTTTGTCATTGCATTTGTCGTAATGGTGGCACCGCTTATGGCATCAATTTCATTATCACTTGCGGCACCTGTTTTGGTATAAGCAAATGCTTCCACCTTTTTGCCGGCAAATTGCCCCTTAAAGGCATCCTCCTTTGCTTTCATACCCAGTCCGGCCGTTTCCGATATGGATAAAATCTGAATGCCGTTGACAGTACCGTCTTTTTGTATTCCCAGGGAAAATACGATATCCCCGCCGTAGCCTTCCTTCGTGGTAACCGTCATAACGTAGCCTAGCTCTTCTCCGTTACTGTCCCTTGCGACCATACACTCATTAATTTCCTGTTGTGTATAGCCGTTTTCCGCAGGTACCTCCATTCCGGCTCCGTCTCCCATAACGACAGCTTCAAAGGATGACGCATTTGTAAATACGGCCTGATAAGCTTCCTGCTTTGTCTTCTCCTGCTGTTTTGCAATCGGTTCTTTTGTTATCTGATAAACAAATCCTAATGCCAATCCGGCAATTAACGTTATAATAAATAATAGTAAAGTATCTCTGACAATTCCTTTTACCGTACTGTTCATATTATTCTCCCCCCTTACCAAAAGCTTTTGGGAGTGTATATTTTTCAATTAAAGGAACCAAGAGGTTTCCTATGATAATGGCATAAGAGACACCCTCCGCAGCTCCTCCGAACAATCTGAAGATTCCTGTTAAAACTCCCAAGAAAACACCATACACAATTTGACCCCTTTTCGTTATGGGAGAAGTTGCATAATCCGTAGCCATAAACCAGGCTCCCAGCATTAATCCGCCGCCCGAAAGATGAGCCGTTATGTACTGGGCATCCAGGCCATGTCCGCCAAACAGAATAATAAACAGCAAAAAGGAGCCAATATAACAGCCGGGTATGCGGATGTCTATCACATCCATGATAATTAAAAAGCAAGCACCTAAAACAATGGCAATTACCGAGGTCTCACCAATGGTTCCTGCCGTGGTTCCGAACACCATACCTAAGGTATTTACAGGCTCTCCGCTTTTTAATAAGGCTAAGGGTGTTGCACCGGATACGCCGTCATAGGTAAAGGTTGTCATTCTGCCTGTAAAGGATATTAAAAGAAAACACCTGGCTGCCAATGCCGGATTCATAAAATT
>CAMJWQ010000326.1 GCA_946409475.1 uncultured Lachnospiraceae bacterium | reverse complement strand
CGACCCGCTATATTGCTATTCCTGAAGAAATTCAGGAATTTTACAAGATGTACCGCCCCTCCCCCCTCATCAGGGCTTATAATTTAGAAAAAGTATTAGGTACTCCGGCAAAAATTTATTACAAATTTGAAGGAAATAACACCTCCGGAAGCCACAAATTAAATTCCGCCGTTGCACAGGCCTACTATGCCAGGGAACAGGGTCTTACCTCCTTAACGACAGAAACCGGGGCCGGTCAATGGGGAACTGCTTTAGCGGAAGCCTGCAGTTATTTTAAGATTCCCTTAACGGTTTATATGGTCAGGTGTTCCTATGAGCAAAAACCTTTTCGCAAATCAGTAATCGAAACCTTCGATGCCGGTATTATTCCCAGCCCCAGCAACACCACCAATGCCGGCCGCGCTATATTAGAAAAAGACCCGGATACTACGGGAAGCTTAGGCTGCGCTATTTCCGAAGCAGTAGAAAAGGCCGTAACCACACCGGGATGTAAATATGTGTTGGGCAGTGTATTAAATCAGGTATTATTACACCAGTCCATCATCGGATTGGAATCCAAAATAGCAATGGAAACCATAGATGAATATCCGGATATCATTGTCGGCTGCGCCGGCGGCGGTTCTAACCTGGGCGGGTTAATCGCACCCTTCATGCAGGATAAATTAACGGGAAAAGCAAATCCCAGAATGATAGCGGTAGAGCCTGCATCCTGCCCGTCCTTTACAAGAGGTAAATATGCCTATGATTTCTGCGATACCGGAAAAACCACTCCTCTTGCTAAGATGTATACACTGGGCTGCGATTTTATTCCCTCCTCCAATCATGCAGGGGGACTCCGTTATCATGGTATGTCTCCCATTCTTTCAAAGCTTTATCATGACGGTTATATGGAGGCTGTTTCCTATGAACAGACAAAAGTATTTGAAGCAGCCACCATGTTCGCTAAATGTGAAACCATATTACCTGCACCGGAGTCGGCACATGCCATCAAAGGTGCTGTCGATGAAGCTTTAAAATGCAAGGAAACCGGAGAGGAAAAAACCATTCTTTTCGGCTTGACCGGAACAGGATATTTTGACATGACAGCCTATAGTGCATTCAACAGCGGGCAGATGAATGATTATATTCCAACGGATGATGAGCTTAAAAAAGGAATGGATAACCTGCCTAAAATACCAGACATACGGTAAGCATTAAAAGCAGATTATTATAAATAGGAATCCTTAAAGGGTACAGCCTTCCCGTTTTATATTTTAATTAGTAAAAAGATTTTACTTGTATGTTGGAATGTTTAAGGATATAATTAAATTGTTACCAAATAATAAGAAGCTAAGCAGGAAAGTTCCAGCTACGGTAATGTTATTAATAAAAATTTATGGAGAAGGAGATTGCTATGAAACGTTCCGAGATTAACAAAGCACTAAAAAGCATGGAAGCGATGATTAATGAATACCGTTTTGCTTTGCCGCCTTTTTGCCATTTTACACCGGAGGAATGGCAGGATAAAGGACATGAATACGATGAAATCCGTGACAATATGCTGGGTTGGGATATTACCGACTTTGGATCAGGAGATTTTGATAAGGTCGGATTCTCCCTGATTACCTTGCGTAACGGAAATATTAAAATGGATAAATATACTAAAACATATGCGGAAAAATTATTAATGGTCCATGAGGGACAAATGGCCGCCATGCATTTTCATTGGAATAAAATGGAGGATATCATTAACCGGGGCGGCGGTAATATTTTAATTCGTGTATACAACTCCACAGAAGACGGAAAATTTGCCGAAACGGATGTAACCGTCAACTGTGACGGCCGTGAATTCGCCGTTCCTGCCGGAACACAGGTGAAATTAAGACCCGGTGAAAGTATTACCATTTATCCTTATATGTATCACGACTTTAATGTAGAGCCGGGGACGGGAGCCGTGCTATTAGGGGAAGTGTCCATGTGCAATGACGATAATACGGATAACCGTTTTTACGAACCTGTCGGAAGATTTCCTACCATTGAAGAAGACGAGGCTCCATACAGACTGTTATGTAACGAATATCCAAAAGCAAAATAAATATTTTGCGGGGGCTGTCTCAGGCAGCCCCCGTATACTTCCGGAATATAACACAATTACCTGTCCGCCGCAGAGAACAAAGTGTCTTCGATGCTTCAGCTCCCCTGCCCCGGGGTCTTGAGGGAGAAGACACTTTGCGCGCCGAATGCAGTCACGCAGTGACATCTTCCTTATGCATTCGTGTGCATTCCCCCGGAGGGTTTTATCGTATAGGACGTAATTACCTATACGATAAAAAAGTATCTATTTGATACGTCTCCCCATCGGTTTCAACAGTTATGGCTCCCCATTCACTTGTACTTAAACAGGTAACATGATATTTTTCAAGCCTTTCCAGAAGCTCCTCATGAGGATGCCCGTATTGATTATCCCTTCCGCAGGAAATAAGGGCGATATCCGGCTTCATTAACTCCAGCAGCCTTTCCGGAGTAGAATTCCTCGAGCCGTGATGAGCAACCTTCAGCACTTCATAGGTATGCTTAATTTCTTTCATAACAGCCTCTTCTCCCTTACCCTCCACATCACCCGTAAGAAGCATGTCAAACTCTTTATAGTTGAGGCTTAAAACCGTAGAATATTCATTACTGTCTTCCCATTGATAATTTTGTTTGGGATGAAGACAAGTCAAAGAAAACTCCTTTTCTTTTAACACATCTCCTGCTTTCATATAAATAATGGGGATTGCCGAAGCTTCCGCTAATGTAATTATTTCTTCAAATTCTTTCTCTTTTTCATAAATATAGGGAATGATCACATGTTTTACTTTTATGCCAAAGGAGCTTTGGGGATCTATTAGTTCCATGATTCCCGATACATGATCATAATCCATATGGGTTATGATTATGTAATCAATCCTCCCTATTCCCGATGCTTTTAAGAAAGGTACCATACGATAGGTGCCTGCCTGATCAACATCACTGCTGCCACCATCAATTAAAAAATTTGTTTGGGAGGCCGTTCTAATAAAAATACCATCGCCCTGTGATACGTCAATAAGGGTAATTCTTAGCTTATCGTGGCCGGAAAAGGACAATAGTCCAATCATTATTATCAATAGCAAAACCGTACCCAGCCTAAGCAAGACGAGCCTGCAGGCAGCTTTACCTGTCATGGATAAAGTCCCTTTATTACTTATTTTATTACTTATATTTTTCAGTTTTATTAACATTTATCATCCCCCTTATCATTATTTTATAATCTATGCTCATGCTCTTAATTTATTTTTATCACTTTGTTACCTGCTTTTTGCTTCCTTTTCTTTGCTTCCTCTTTTCTGCATATAATAAACAGCAATACCGAACCCGGTTAATATAAAGTAATACATAGTAATTGTAATAAAAGAAGGCTGTCCCACTATCCATCTGTTATGGGGAAGCTTTTCTATGAATTGACACAGCTTTTCATATAAGAGCAAAACCATATGGGCAGGCAGGGCAAGGAGCTTTCCCATACCCAAATGAAGAAAGGATACCAGCAAAGCCAAAAGAGCCGTATATAACAGTACACTCATAAGGGGAAGCACTATGACATTTAAAAATACGGAATAGACAGGGATTTCATAGTAGAAATAAGCGATTATGGGCAATGTATAGACGGAAACAGAAATACTGAGCAGGAAGCTTTGCCATAATTTACTGGGAAAAGGGAAAATACAGGAAAGAACAGGATAAAAAATTGTAATTGCCAGAATAGCCGTAAAAGATAATAAAAAACCGGCATTGATAAGGTAAGACGGATTGACCAGCAGCATAACAATAGCCATAAAGGCCAGGGAAGTCAGTAAATCATAGGTCCTTCCCAGAACCTTTGAAAACAGATAAATGATGAACATGCCAAGGGCTCTTACGGTTGCTATACTTAATCCCGTAATCATTCCATAATGCAGCATAATAAATGTTGTGAAAAGAAAGGCCCATAGATAGGAAAAAGAAGATTTTCGTAACATTTTATA
>CAMJWQ010000325.1 GCA_946409475.1 uncultured Lachnospiraceae bacterium | reverse complement strand
GTCCCAGACTCAGACTTCCGGAAATGAGCAGCCGGTTCAAAAGATTTATAATGTAGTGGAAAGAGTAGGAATTGAAATTTCGGATTATGAAGAACTGTACGGTAAGCTGTATGAGATTGCGAATCAGGTCAATAACTCCATGGTAACCGTAACGGGAATCACCAATGATACGGATTGGTTTAATAATAATTATGAGAATAAAGGACAGACCTCAGGACTTATCTTTGCCGATAACGGAAAAGAATATTTGATACTGGCAGAAAGCAGCAAGGTATTGGATGTGGAGGAAATAAGCGTAACCTTCTCCGATAATTCGGTCGTTTCCGGAAAATTAATGAAGTATGATGCCAAATCCGGTTTGGCCATTATATCCGTGGCAATGGAGGACATGCAGGAGAGCACCTTGAGCACGGTAACAAAGGCAACCTTAGGAAATTCCAGATATATTACACAGGGAAGCCTGGTTATCGCTATAGGAAGTCCGTTAGGTTATATGAATTCTATTTCATACGGAGTGGTAACCTCGTCAAAAAATGAAATTCATTTGCCTGACTGGAATATTGGAGTACTGGGTACCGATATTTACGGCAGCAGCGAAGGCTCAGGAATTTTGATTAATTTAAAGGGAGAGGTTATCGGTTTTATTAATCAAAACCTTCAAAGCGCTGACGACAACTCGTTATTGACCTTCTTATCCATATCGGATTTAAAGGATATTATTGAGAAATTATCCAATGAACAGGATTTGGCTTATTTAGGAGTAAAGGGAATGGATATTACCCAGAGCATATCGGAGCTAAATGATGTTCCCGTGGGAGCTTACGTACAGGAAGTGGTTATAGATTCTCCGGCTATGTATAACGGCATACAAAGCGGGGATGTCATTGTTAAGATCGGGTCTGAGGAAATTAAAAGCTTTACGGATCTGGAAAAGGAGCTGTTAAAGCACAGTCCGGAAGAAAAGTCGGTCATTACGGTGATGCGTCTCGGCAAGGACGGGTATACGGAAATGTCCTTTAACGTAACCTACGGAAAATAAAATTTTTTTGCCGGCAATTTTAAAACCAATAAGATTCTGCGATATTTTATAATATGGTATTAAGTCAATAGGGCCAACAGGACGAATGAATAATTGAAAGCTAATTTATGTTCCGCAGCATAGCATGATAAAAAAGATATAATAAGATATAATTTAGTAGAAAGGAATTTTATGAAATACATAGAAGAATTGAAAGACGGAGACAGGGTATTTGATATTTACCTGTGCAAATACAAACAATCGGCAGTTACGAAAAACGGTAAGGCTTATGATAATGTCATTCTGCAGGATAAGACGGGTACGGTGGATGCTAAGATTTGGGACCCTAATTCTTCCGGCATCGGGGAATTCGATGTACTGGACTATATAGAAGTATTTGGTGAGGTAACAAGCTTTCAGGGAGCCCTGCAGGTGAATATAAAAAGAATAAGGCTCGCAAGGGAAGGCGAATACGAACCTAAAAATTATGTTCCTGTCAGCAGCAAGGATATTGCTGTTATGTATCAGGAAATGTTAAGCTTATTAAAGGAAGTGAAAAATCCCTATTTACAAGTATTAATTCAAAGCTTTTTTGTAGAGGATGCGGATTTTATCAAAGCCTTTCAATTTCATTCCGCAGCGAAAAGCGTTCATCACGGCTTTGTAGGCGGGCTTTTGGAGCATACCTTAAGTGTATTGAAGCTCTGCCGGTATTACGTAAAGAGCTATCCGGTCTTAAATAAGGATTTATTATATACCGCAGCCGTGTTTCATGACATCGGTAAACTAAAGGAGCTTTCCACCTTTCCCATGAATGATTATACGGATGACGGACAGCTCCTTGGCCACATTATCATGGGAGTGGAAATGATAGACCGGAAAATTGCGGAAATAGACGGTTTTCCCCTTAAGCTGGCCACAGAATTAAAGCATTGTATTTTAGCCCATCATGGTGAACTGGAATATGGCTCTCCGAAAAAACCGGCTTTAATAGAAGCCTTAGCCCTTAATTTTGCCGATAATACGGACGCCAAAATGCAGACCATGACGGAATTGCTGTCAGGGGCAGATAATGATAGCGGATGGCTTGGCTATAACCGTTACTTTGAGTCTAATATCAGGAGAACCGGTAAGGGAGAAGAGTAGAAATCTAAAGCAGATATTGAAAATATAACAGCAGAACAATTGGCTGCCTATGCTAAAAAAATAAGAGAATGAAGGCATGGCAGGAAAAACGATAAATCCCTGCATAAAATGTTATAAGAACAAATAATAATACTTCCGATTCAGAAATACCAGGTATATTTCGAAATGGGGAGTATTTTTTATGGAATAAGAATTACACCGGAATATCTTATTACATAAAAAAGCCTGACCGGAAAATGTGTGCGAATGCATATAGTATCTGTCACCGGGTGACCGCATTCGGCGCACAAAGCAGTCAAGTCCCTCATGAGTGAGGGATTCAGGGAATTGAGAGCGGACTTGTCCGCTTTGTTTTTTTATAAAAGAAAAGTGTGATTCCTTTCTATGACAATAATGCTTCTTTTATGCTATACTTGTATAGTAAAAATTTAAATACACTTAAAATTAAAGAAAGTGCTAAAAGGCTATAGAGATGAAAACAGGTGCCGCCATGAAACAGGAAAATAAGCAATGGAAGAAAAACGATAGTATTACACTGAAAATAGAAGATATGACCCATGAGGGAGAAGGCATCGGTAAAGTGAATGGATTTGCCTTTTTTGTAAAAGATGCGATTATGGATGATGTAATCGAAGCTAAAGTTATGAAAATAAAAAAAAATTACGGATATGCCAAACTGATAAAGGTCATAGCTCCTTCGCCTGACAGGGTTATCCCCAAATGTCCCATAGCAGATAAATGCGGGGGCTGCCAGTTACAGGCCTTATCTTATGATGCCCAGCTTCGGTTCAAGGAAAAGAAGGTGGAAAACAATCTGAGAAGAATCGGAAAATTTGAGGACATACCGATGCTTCCCATTCTCGGTATGGATAATCCCTATCATTATCGTAATAAAGCCCAGTATCCCATTGGAAAAGATAAGGAGGGTAATCCTGTAGCGGGCTTTTATGCAGGGAGAACCCATGCCATTATACCAAATACAAATTGCGTTATTGGTGCCGGAGAAAACGAACCTGTCCTGAAGGAAGTACTGGCTTATATGAGAGACAATCATATTAAGCCTTATGATGAAGCCACGGGCTCGGGCTTAGTGCGTCATGTACTTATACGGGTGGGCTTTGCTACCGGGGAAATTATGGTTTGTATCGTCATTAACGGCAGGCAGCTTCCAAAATCCGAAAGGCTTTTGGACAGGCTCACGAAAATACCCGGCATGAAAAGTATTTCCATTAACAGAAATAAAGAAAAGACCAACGTCATATTAGGAAATGAAATAGAGGTAATATGGGGAAATCCCTATATTACGGATTACATTGGTGATATCGCGTTTCAGATATCGCCCCTGTCCTTTTATCAGGTCAATCCTCTTCAGACAAGGGTTTTATATGAAACAGCGTTATCCTTTGCAGGGCTGACAGGGGAGGAAACAGTATGGGACTTATACTGCGGCATTGGAACCATATCCCTTTTCCTGGCTAAGGAGGCAAAAAAAGTATATGGGGTGGAAATTATTCCCCAGGCCATTGAGGATGCTAAAAATAATGCCGAAATAAACGGTATGGAAAACGTAGAATTTTGCGCAGGTAAGGCAGAAGAGGTTTTACCCGCCAAATATAAAGAGGAAAAGGTCTATGCAGATGTCATAGTTGTCGATCCGCCAAGAAAGGGCTGCGATGAAGAGCTCCTTTCTACTATTTTAAAAATGCGGCCGAAAAGGGTGGTTTATATCAGCTGCGACAGTGCGACCCTCGCCAGGGATTTGCGGTTCCTATGTGACGGAGGATATGAACTTAAGAAGGTGCAGCCGGTTGATATGTTTGGGCATACGGGGCATGTGGAGACCGTCTGTTGTCTACAAAGGGTGA
>CAMJWQ010000324.1 GCA_946409475.1 uncultured Lachnospiraceae bacterium | reverse complement strand
CCAGGGAAATGAGAACCGCCATTCCGGCAGATACTTGTATCATGTCCGTCAGACCGTTTTCTATAACATCTTTTTCCTGCGCTTCACTTGTTTCTTCTATTTCAAAGCTTACTGCTGAATTCCCATATGTTGTATCATAATAGAGTTCAAATTCAACCTCTTTGGCGATCTTATTTGTTAGAATCGCACCTGTAGTACAGCCTATTACACTGCCACTAACAATTAATAATAACATTCCGGATAATATCGAAGTCATACATTGTCTTTTACTAAATCCTAAGGACCGCTCAATGGCAGTCCGTTTTTGCTGCTTGGTTATAAATAAATAGCTGAAAAAGAAAAGTATTGATACCACCATGACAAGACCTGCTATGAAAAATATCCCGGACATATTTTTCATATTCTCAATACCTGCCTGTAGCTGTGAGTAGCCTTTGTCATAAAAAGTTATTTCCAATTTGTCTGTTCCCACCTTATCCCACGCTGATAAGAACTGTTTAATCTGACCGTTAGGAATTTGAAAGGATGTATTATATCCCTTCATGGGTTCATAAGCTACAATATTATTTTCATCACTGTTTTTTACGGATAATTGGGGAATGATCACTTCATTTTTTCCCATACCGTATTCCCCGGTGGATGCCCCTGATGAAATATCATAGATTCCGGTAATCACATAATTGCTGTCTTCAAAAACAGGATATACCTCGCCTTTGGCATTTAATAGATTATAATTTTGCCTTCTCCCTCCGGTCAGAAGGAAATCCTCTCCTGCCGAGCTCGCGTAATTGGCATAATACAGCATAAGGTGCAGGGAGTCACCTACCTCCAACTGATTTCTTTTGGCAAAATCGTTCGATATAAGGCAGACCTTTGTACCGTTTTGATATTCATCGTATTTAATATCTTGACCTTTACAAATATAGGCATCCCCATTAAAGAAAGGCATTAATAAATTTGTGTGATTCGTTACCGTTACAGGAATGGAATCAATCCACATAGCTTTTGCTTTCATGAGCTGCAGCCAGAGTTGTCCACGCTCCGTGTTATAAAATCCATCTGTTACCTCTTCACAGAAATAATTCTCATTAATCCCCTCCTCTATCCTTTTACCTTCCGGAGTAACCTGAGTCGTATGAATTTCATAGCACGGAACAAACTCGGTACCAATATCCTCCATTCCTTTATGCGGAGCATATTCTCTCAAAGACATAACATAGGTCTTTCCCTCAAACAATGTCTCCGGATTAGGATTGAAATGATCGCAGAACCAGATTTCCGTGCCTTCCAATCCCTTGGCGCCATAAAGCACCCTCTCAATTCGGAGCCTTACCGGGCCATCCGGAATGCAGTCCTTAAGTGGTGCAGCCTCGACAATAACACCATCAATTAATGAATCACTGTCATTCACATATTCTGAAGCATATGCCCCATAATAGCACCGCCGTTCCGGTCCGGCAATATATTCTGCTTCTTCAAATCTCAATGTGGATAAAGGGACCGTCTGGTTATACTCGGGTACGCTGTACATCCGGTATTCTTTTAACTCCGCATCCCATACTTCTTCCTCCTTTATGGTAGATGCCCGCTGTTCCACAATACCGATCGTGGTGAATGTATTCTCATAAAGCTTTATATTGCTGCTGTTCAGCTTAAAAAGATTACCTCCCAGAGAAAAAAAGGCAGCTGCAGCTATTAACAGTAAAAGAAACAATATTGTTTTGACAGGTGTCCGATTTAATTGACGAAAGCTGTTCCATAAAATCATCAATCCTCCCCCCTATCCCTTATTTCCGTTAACTGTCCGTCACACATTTTAAATACCTTATCAGCTTCCTTTGCCACTTGATTATTATGGGTAATGACAATCACAACATATCCTTCCTCATGCGCCAGCCATTTTAACAATGCCACAATATTTTTCTCATTCTCCGTATCCAGATTCCCTGTAGGCTCATCTGCTAAAAGAATTTTCCCGCCGGATGCCATTGCTCTTGCAATCGCTACTCTTTGCTGTTCCCCACCGCTCATCATCTGCGGAAACTGAGAATAAATTTTTTCTCCAAATCCTACTTCTTTAAGAAGAAGTTGCGCCTGCACTTTTGCTTCTTTTTTAGAAACTTTTTTAAATTCCATGGGGAACATCACATTTTCCAGTGCCGTTAAAAGAGGAAATAAATGAAAAGATTGATACACGACCGAGGCCATATTCAGGCGGTACATATCCCTGTTCATGAAGGCCATATCCCTGCCCTCCACATATATCTTTCCGCTTGTAGGCAAATCCAGCCCCGCCAATAGGGAAAGAAATGTACTTTTTCCACTTCCGGACTCTCCGACAAGTGCATAAAATTTCTTCTCATCAAAAGAACAAGAAATATTTTTTACTGCTTCTATCTTCTGATATTTTGTCTGATATATATAACCTACCCCTTCTGCCCTGATCATACTCCTTCTCACTGCTCCTTTAATCTACCTGTGTTAATGCGTCCATAACACTTATTTTACCTATTTTTCTTAAAGCAGCGCAAGTACCGGCCATATAGCAGCCTAAGACAAGTACTGCTCCCATGCCTGTCATCATAATTTCCGATGACAGACCTATCAAAGCCCCTATACTTCCTGCCGCGACACCGATCAAAGCCACGATAAAGTGCTCTGCTGCCATGATGAAAAAACAGATTTTACTGCTTACTCCTATAGAGCGCATGACTGCAATTTCTTCTTTCCTTCCCTGTAATAACAAAAAAGATGCAATATAGCCAATCCCGATCATAATAAAAAAAATAAAAGGAAAAAATGCTGTTAGCAAATCCTCTTCTTGCTGAAGCTTACTTGCTGCAGTGATAAACGTAGAATCCCTCAAAGATAATGCAATTCCATCATGAGAAAAATCCGCAGTTCTGACTACCTCCAATAACTGCATATTTTTCATTTCCTTTTTAAAATCATTAAGCTGTAGAGGATTTGCCACTGTAAAGGATGCGGAATCTGCAAAAAAAGGAATTTCATTTTTCAAATAAATAGTCCTCTCAGTCTGAAACGGTATTACAATGTCAGGAGAATAGTTGTCAGATACCGGCATCTGTACATATCCTATTATTTCAAAAGAAGTCATGTCCAAGGGATTCAAATATACTTCATATCCTTTTCCGTAACTATAATAATATTGATACAAAGGTATTGTATCTCCTAAACTCCAATTATTGTCTTCCATTATTTCTTTATCAACAATGCACTTTGTCTCATTTTCTTGTAAGAATTCAGAATTTTCTCCTTCTTTCCAAATAATGTCCTTTTCATCCAAATCCGGGATTGCCTGAATGGAATTTATTGCAAGAACCCAAAGTTTCAAATGCTTCTGCCATTCTTCCGGAGAAAATTCACCTATTCCCGCCTTCGCTCTGACTGTAATGATTTCTTTATCCACGTATGAAGAATTTTCCAATTTCTGAATAAGTTCATCCTTAATGGACAGATCCACTTCCTGGCTCCCATTCAGATTTACAATTTTTGCCTCTACCGGAATCACATCAGGCAGGGAGTTTAATTGCTTCCGGTTGCTGCTTATATTGGCCAAATACAAATGAAACAATATGACCATTAGCATACAAATGAAGCCTGCTACGAAGCTTTTATTTTTATGTAGTTTACTATTAATAATCGCTTTTTTAAAACATAGCTTATACATATTTTGATTTCCTTTAAAATTTTAGCCCAGCACAAATGCCAACTATAAATTATTTGTATAATCTAACACTTTAGGTAACAATGGACCAGTTAAATTACCCCATACGTTTATAGCAAATTGATCTATCTGCATATCAGGTTTGTACTTTTGCTTATTAGATTTTACCCAAATTAATACAATTTCATTATATAAAACCCAATTTTTTACCCATATTTATCCATATACAAATTCTATTACTATAGAATATGATTTGTCAATCATTCTCTTTCATTCAAAAAATATTTGGCTACTATTTCAAATGTTTGTTCCTTATAAAATTAATATATCTTTTTCAATGTATTATTC
>CAMJWQ010000323.1 GCA_946409475.1 uncultured Lachnospiraceae bacterium | reverse complement strand
ATCCTGAATCCTGAACGGATATATTACCTCGTTAAATCCCCATTTATTGAAATGCCAAAACCCATCAGCAATTAACAGGCCCTTTCATACACAGACCCTACTCGATTAAATAAGATTCTCCGGATTTAAGCTTTCCAGCTCCGGAAGTACAAATCTGCCGTTTTTTCGAATTAATACATCATCAAAATAAATTTCTCCCCCGCCGTATTCTTCCCGTTGAATTAACACCAAATCCCAGTGAATGCTGGAATGATTGCCGTTAGGAGCATCATCATAGCAGTTACCCGGGGTAAAATGAATAGAGCCCATAATTTTTTCGTCAAAGAGGATGTCCTTCATCGGCTTTAGAATATAGGGATTCACACCGATTGCAAATTCTCCGATGTAGCGGGCCCCCTCGTCCGTATCAAATACTTTTTGTATTCTTTCCGTATCATTGGCTGTCGCTTTCATTATTTTTCCGTCTTTAAAAGTCAGGCAGACATTTTCATAGGTGAAGCCCTGATAAAGAGAAGGCGTATTATAAGTAATCTGTCCGTTTACCGATTCTTTAACGGGCGCCGTAAATACTTCCCCATCGGGTATATTGACCTCTCCCGCACAGGGAACAGCGGGTATTCCTTTAATGGAAAAATTCAAATCCGTTCCCGGGCCAGCTATTTTAACCCGATCCGTTTTTTCCATCAGTACCACTAAATGCTTCATGGCACTATTCATTTTAGAATAATCCAAATTACAAACATTAAAATAAAAATCTTCAAAGGCCTCCGTGCTGCTGCCGGCTAATTGTGCCATAGACGGATTCGGATAGCGAAGTACTACCCATCTTGTCTTCGGTACCCTGATTTCATGATGGACAGGGGTCTGATATAATCTCTCATATAAATTCATTTTTTCCGGCGGAATATCGGACAATTCCGATACATTGTCCGAGCCTCTGATACCAATATAACAATCCATCTTACTCATTTCCAGGGTGTCAACCTCTGCCATGATTTTTAATTGTTCCTCACTGCAGCTTAACAAAAGTTCTCTCTGTACCTTATTGCCCAGAAAATGCGCGAAGGGATATCCCTTTGCCTTAT
The DNA here is from genome assembly GCA_946409475.1 of uncultured Lachnospiraceae bacterium. Taxonomy (GTDB): domain Bacteria; phylum Bacillota; class Clostridia; order Lachnospirales; family Lachnospiraceae; genus CAMJWQ01. The sequence continues at coordinate 2,962 of CAMJWQ010000323.1, read as the reverse complement.
ATACCTCTTTAATAATTTGTCTGGCTAACTCTTCGGTAGAATCCCCTATATAATGAATATACACTTTCTCATTTTCTTTTACCTTGCAGGAATAATTAACCAAATTATTAGCCAGTGTTTTTAATCTTTCATCCATTTTAATCCTTCTTCCCATTATTTGCTTCTTTTCATATCTGGTTACTAATTTGCTATTTATGCGGTACAGTAACCTTTACAGCCTTTATATCAAGAGCATATTTGCTTCCTATTCCATTTTCGAATCTCCGGACTGCATATAACTGATGAATACATTGCCGGCCTCTTCAAACCAGGCCCGGCTGTCATTAAGGCCTTTTTTGTAAGTTTCTCCGGTAATGGGATTATATAATATAGTATTATATTCATCATATCCCATTATTATTACACTGGTATTTTGATCGATTATTGCCAAAACGGGATTGCCAATACTGACATAATAGAGAATGGCATCTAAACTGCATCCTGTTAGATCCAATACCCTTTGATTTAAGTTGTTCTGAAGGATATCAATAGCAGACATTTTTGTATCTAAATCCGATACTATGTTTTCATTATTCCCTTCATATTTTAAAATTACCGATAAGCAGGCCGCCAAACTTCCTGATTGGGTATCTGAAACCGTATTGCCGATATCGGATATCTGCGCTTTCGTGCTTTTCTTTATCCTTTCCCAAATATAATGCTGATTGTTATCTACTACCACTCCATAACTATCATATGCATCTGCAATTGCTTCTTCGGGATTGGTATAGATATTTAGTAATTTACCCTTAGCATATACATAATATCTGGATTCTTCATCACTTTCCTCTGCTCTTTCCAATTCGATGACCCGGGGTTCTTCATATAATTCCTCTTTGGGAAATAAAAGCTTCGGCGTGGTATCCGTAAGATTTTGAGGCAGCTTTAATTGCCATTCCGTCTCTTTTAACTCTGTCACGGTACTGATCAAGGTTGTTCGTTTCCCTGCTTCCACCGAATTATTAACAATTTGATCATTTTCTATGCTTACATATTGATTCGTTCCTTCTGCCTTTGTAGCCCTGATTAAATTAATTAAATTATCATCTATACTGGTTTCCATAATATAAATATCGGGCTGGGAATAGGTTTTTAATAATTCTCCGCTGCTATCCTCGATATTAATCATATACATGGGATATTGCAGCTGTCCCTTTAAATCGTAATAAACATCTTCCTGTTTGGCAATACCATAAATAAAATCATCCTCAATAAATCCGATAGGGATAACATATTGCCCTTCTTCTGCTTTTATAAAGCGTTTTCTGTTTGTTTCCAAATTCATGATGGTTATTGTTGAGGCCTGTTCCTCACTATTCTGATTAATCCAGGCCATAAAACCATTATTAATTACATAGGAGCTGTTCTTTAAATTTGTTTCTATAATAATACTTTCTCTGCTTAATAAATCAATTCTGTAGATGGTATCATTTAACATGATATACATTTGCTGACGCCCATTATTATAGCATAATTCCTTTATATCTTCTTTTAATATGGCGTAAGGCTTCGTACTTTTGATAAATACTTCCTCTTCAATGGTGTTAAGACCGGCATCATAATAATAAACAGCTGCTCCAACAGAGCCTTCATGCTTTCCTCTGTTCATATATCCGTATACCAAAAATCGGATATTTCCGTTTTCATCTACATCCATAATGCGAATATCATGCTCTTTATAAAGATTTCTTAAATCCGTCCGGTCATCATAAAAGAAAGAAAAAACCGTAGTAAATCTTCCGTTGGTATTATTATAGCAATACAAAGAACCCTCCTGTACAAAAGCTGCTACGCTTCCGCTCTTATTCTCTTCGTATTCTACGGAATCCGTCCTAATCCCCAAATTAATCCTATCACCGTTAAAAGCTTCGGTCTCAGAGTCAAATATTTGATCCATGGTCCGTTCATAATCCAGCAGATAAATCCTGTCGGAGGTGTAACGGATATAATAAATTTCTCTTATATTATAATATTCGTCTTCCTGATAATAATTGGGAGCCTTTATCATATATGTCAGTTCAAGAGAGGCGGTATCTTTATATATTTCTTTAATGGAAAGGGACGGGTCCGTAATGGGAGTAACCTCCATATTTCCCCAAGTGACCTGATTAAAATTGGAATGAATATTTACATATTGTAAAGAGCTGTTATCTCCGTCCGAATTCGTTTCCAGGTACTTTACCAGATCCTTCGCTTTTTCTTTATCAAAGGTTTTATTATGAAATTCTATTGCATACTGTATTTTTTCCTTTGCATACAAATCTTCTTCCTGTATGATTCTCGTATAATATCGTATCGTTTCATCTGTTTCCGTCTGCAGTATGATGGTAAGATTATATTCTGTATCGGCATCAATTAAATCTTTTATCTTCAGTGCCGCTTCAATCGTTTCTCCGAAATCCTGAAAGTCCGTAACCTTCGTATTTTCCACTAATCTGGTGGTATCCATACTTCTAATCTCATAGGAAATACTCTTAATTGCCCTATTATATTTATCTATCTGTATTAGTAAATTTCTGTCTTCCGGTAACGGAGTGATACTGTCCCTGATATAATTTTCTTCCATATCCGCTGCATAACCAAGCATGCGGTTAACCTTATAGCCATCCACCTTTGCATATACAACAGGAAAAGAAGCATCGCTCATACTGGCAGTAGTTCCCATATTATCTTTATTTGAAATTTTACTGATGACTAATACACTACCGACAAATATGATTAATAAAACAATTATTTTTATTATTTTATATAGTTTTTCATTTTTCATAAAAAAACTTCCTCTGAATTCGTTATAACCGCATCTAAAGCTTCGCTAACTTCACGCTCCCCTAAAGCTCCGGTCGCGTGCGTCGGCAAAACACAAAGAAATATGCTTCGCAATTTTCTTTATGTTTATCGCGGCGCTCGTTGAATGAGTGTATGC
>CAMJWQ010000322.1 GCA_946409475.1 uncultured Lachnospiraceae bacterium | reverse complement strand
GGGTATTTCCACTACCGATGATTTCTTTTCAGAATTCCACCCTGTCGTAAAATAGGAAAAGCTCTCATCGTCCGTAGTATCCTCCGGCGTCGTATTTTTGTCAAAAATAACCGTATATTTTTCATAAGGGACAGTGCCCTCCTCCGTATCAGCCAGCGCTTCCACTTCTTCTTTAGGGGAAGCTTCTTCACTTACGGCCGTATCCTTAGAAGCTGCTCCGCATGCCGTTAACAGAAGTATGCATCCAACGCTGATCATCAGATGATTGATTAATCTTTTCTTCATTTAAACCCTCCAATAGCCATTAAAATATGGACCGGCCGAAATTGCGGCTCCCGGTCGGTCCATATCTATCATTTAAAATGTTCCTGCTAATTCAATTTGTCTATTTTAATGTTCCCGTCATGTCAGCCGAAGCGTCTGTATCAGGAACCGGTACCGATACGGAATAGGTTCCGTCTGCCTCCGTAATTTCATAAACAGCTTCCTCACCCGTATTATACAGCGCACCTGTTGCGGTAATTGAATTATCCTCTTTTACCTCATATTCTCCGGATACAAAGTTAACAGTTGCCTGACCTGCATAATCCACTAATGCATAAAATGTTCCGTCATTTTTTAATACCATTACCGTAGGTGCCCACCCCTGTGCTATACCGGACATAACCATATAGGCGTCTTCATCGGCCACTTCTTCAAGAAGTCCATCAACCGTTGCCACATAAGCATCTTCCGTTGTTTCTTCTGTTGCTTCTTCTGTTGTTTCTTCTTCGGTTGTTTCTTCTGCCGCAGCCTCCTCTGTCTCTGTGCCTGCGGCTTCTGTTTCCGTTGTTTCCTCTGCTGCCGGTGTGCTCTCTTCCGTTTTACCACATGCGGTTAAGCCTAAAGAAAGAATTGCAATACCCGCTACACAGAGCATTTTCATAAACTTGATTTTCATTGATTTTTTCCTCCCATAAAAATATGTTTTTTGTTTGTACTTCTGAAATATAGCATATTCTTTTCGTTCCAAATATCTGATTTGTCTTTTTTTTTTGCAGAATTATCTTTTTTCACTTTTATTCCTTTTTTGCCGTCAATTTTGTTAAGCCTATAAAGACAGCAAGCAATAAAGCCGCATCTGCTGCCGCCTGTACGATCAGCCAATAGGGGAATTCCGTTGTGACCGGATCCGTATATGCCCGGCTGTTCACAATCGTATACAGGATATTTTTTGCCGCCCTTCTGACGGCCTGTTTCCCGGTATTGGTGGAGGTGCTGACTGAAGTGGGTGCGTCCCCCAGGGTACTTAGCATCAGGTCCCCTCCGGCACGTATACTTTGGTCGACGTTCATATAAGAACCATTATCATAATCCGTAACTACCATTCCTTCAAAGCCCCATTCATTGCGTAAGACCTCTGTCAGAAGTGTATAGCTTCCACCTGTCCACTCTGTTCCTATCCGGTTGTAGGAGCTCATCATGGCCGATGTTCCTCCTTCTTTTACAACAATTTCAAATGCCTTTAAATAAATTTCGCGGATAGCCTGTTCATTGCTCCACACGGAAGCCCCGGAACGGTTTGTTTCCTGATCATTTAATGCAAAATGTTTCACATAAGTATAGATACCCCTACTACCTGCTCCCCGGACAACTGCCGCACCCATTTTACCGCTCAGAACAGCATCTTCAGAATAATACTCGAAATTACGGCCCGAAAATGGTGTTCTGTGAATATTTACGGCCGGGGCATAAAGTCCTGTTACACCATGAGCGGCTGCCTCATTGGCATATATGACCCCCATTTCACTTGCCAGCTCCTGATTAAAGGCAGATGCAATCACGACCTCACTTGGAAACTGGGTGCCGCTGATATCACTTGTTAATGCATTTAAACCGGCAGGTCCGTCAATATCGATTGTGGCTGCCTTTTGAATGGATTCGACAGAGACTGTTGAAAACCCGCCATATCCAATCAAATTGCACATTTCTTCAAGTGTCAGCTCATCTAATAATAAATCCCATTTCTCATTATCATAAGCAACCCCTACCATGTCCTCCAAAATAAGCCCGTTATCTGCTCCGGTGACAATATCTTCCGTTCCCGAATCAGCATCACTGCAATAAATTTCCTCAATATTATCCTCCTGAAGGGAATATAGGTCCTCCTCAGAAATTTCTTTCGTTTCTATCCGTTCTGTGGGAAGAGTTCCCTCCCAATCCGCACGGGACACATAAGTGAGATTCCCGTCGGCATTTTCAAATCTGTTTTCTGCAGCTTCCTTATCAGTGGACCGTGGATTTGCTTCGTCGTAAACAACAGATTCTTCGACATCATAATTAAAGGAGTCGATCACATCATGGGAATTATCCATTAATTTAATTTCATATGTCCCGGACTCTAAAACATAGCTGCCGGTATTCTGATAGTCATAGGATGCCATATCCTCCATGGTAAAGGACAGTGTTACTGTTTCAGACGCTCCCGGCTCCAGTACATCCGTCTTTCCGAAAGCAGCCAGAGAAACTTCAGATTTTTCAATCCCACCGATCGTATACGGCGCCGAAAAATATACCTGAACCACTTCTTTACCGGACACATTTCCCACATTCTCCACCTTTATGTCCAAAGTAAAAACTCCATCCTTTTCACTATGGGACTGAATTTCCTTGGTAAATTCCGTGTAGCTGAGCCCATAGCCAAAGGGATATTGTACTGCCGCATGATAGGCATCTTCATCACACTCACCGCTAAGATTGTCAACATATCTGGTTTCATAATAACGATAGCCCACGTATATACCTTCCTGATAATCTACATATTTATACTTTGTATTTTCTCCGCCCGAAATATACGTAAAATCTCCTGCATTATAGTAGGCAGGCGAACCGGTAAGGTCATAAGCATAGATATCTGCCAACCGGCCGGAAGGGTTGACCTGGCCTGACATTACCTCCCCGACAGCAATGCAGCCTGTTGAGCCGGGACCTCCGATCCAAATAGCGGCATCGACTCTTTCATCCTCTAAAAAACCAAGCTCCATTGCATTAGAAGAATTAATGACTACAATTACGGTTCCAAAATTTTCCTCCACCATTGCAAGCATTTCTGACTCCGTTTTTTGAAGCTTAAGGTAATGCTCTCCCGCATCCCCGCCTTCATAATCAGCCATATCCAGGGGCAGATCTCCGCCCTCTCCTCCGCTTCTTGAAATGACAACAACAGCAGTATCTGAAAATGCTTTTGCATCATTTAGCAATTCATCGGAATATTCACTTACCTCAGGTTCATATATATTGTAATCTCCACCTTTCAGATTAAATATGTTTGTGTCGGACTTTTCAGGTGCGTGCTGCTCATAAAATTCGGTCAGATCTCCGTTAACGGAAAAACCGGCCTGCTCCAGTCCCTGTTGAAGAGTTATATTTTCGCTTTCATCCGATGCTCCCGAGCCGCTTCCTCCATATATAAGATTTATGGACTGCATTCCAAAGACATTAACCCTTCCATTCGTTTCCGTATCAAGGGGCAGAGCCTTCCCCTTGTTTTCCAAAAGAACGATACCCTCCTCCTCAAGCAGCTTTGCCATATTTTCTGCCGCGGCCGTTGCTTCATTTAATTGTACGTCATCTACTTTTACAACTGAAAAATGCTGATTTATGATGTTATGGAACGTATTTATGGCTAAATTAGCCACAACCGTAATGATAAGCAGGAGGCTCAAAACAGATGCTCCGGCTTTTTTTCTCCTGTTCAGCCGCAATCCTGCTTTTCTCAATTTCCGCCAGCGGACAAAGGTAAGCCCAATAATAAGCAGGGCCAGAACCGTTACCGCAATAAAGATAAAATATGTAATATTTGAAACACCCATAGCTTTCTCTCTCCCTAAATTTTATATAATCTTTTTTGAATGATATCTTATTTTTATCATATAAAATGTGAGATTTATTGTTATTTTGTTGGATTTATTGTATTTTTATCCTCAGAAAAAGAACAAGACACTATTTATCAAGATATTATAGACCGTTCCCAGTCTTAGCTTACCTAAAATTTGAAACGGTCTTTTCAAAGAATATTTGAATTATGACAGATAATTATGT
>CAMJWQ010000321.1 GCA_946409475.1 uncultured Lachnospiraceae bacterium | reverse complement strand
AACCAATGTGGAATTGATTCTGTCCCAGCATGACTGCCATTGCGCGACCTGTGTCAGAAGCGGCAGCTGTACCCTGCAAAGTATTGCCAATGACCTGGGAATTTTAACCCTGCCTTACAAAAAAGAGGTTTCACCCTCCAGATGGAATCAGAAATTTCCACTTATCCGGGATGCGGCCAAGTGCATAAAATGTATGCGTTGTGTACAAATTTGTGATAAGGTACAGGGATTAAATATATGGGATGTCGCCAATACGGGATCCAGGACTACGGTAGACGTTTCCCTCAACAGACGTATTAAGGATTCGGATTGCTCTTTATGCGGGCAATGTATTACGCATTGTCCGACGGGTGCTTTGCGTGAAAGGGATGATACGGAGAAAGCTTTTTCTGCTTTGGCAGATCCCGAAAAAATTACCGTTGTACAAATAGCACCTGCAGTCAGGGCTGCCTGGGGTGAGAGTCTGGGTCTAAAGAGAGAGGAAGCAACAGTGAAACGATTGGTGGCTGCTTTACGCCGCATGGGCTTTCAGTATATATTTGACACCAACTTTTCTGCTGATTTGACCATTATGGAGGAGGGCAGTGAATTTCTGGAAAAATTAAAGAATAAGCAAAATGAGGTATTCCCTTTGTTTACCTCCTGCTGCCCCGGCTGGGTGAGATTTTTAAAATCACAGTATCCGGATATGGTAGGCCGGCTGTCAACGGCAAAATCCCCCCAGCAAATGTTCGGCGCGGTGGCAAAAAGCTATTATGCTGACATACTCAAGGCAGAGCCCTCAAGAATTTTTTCCGTTTCCATCATGCCGTGTATTGCTAAGAAGCATGAATGTGAAATTCCTGTTATGAATAGTGCGGGTGCGGGGCAGGATGTGGATTTGGTACTGACTACCAGGGAAATTGACCGAATGATACGGGCAGAGCATATTATAGTAAAAGATTTGGAGGAAGAAGAATTTGATACGCCCTTAGGAGTTGGAACAGGAGCTGCTGTTATCTTCGGAGCGACAGGAGGAGTTATGGAAGCAGCTCTTCGATCAGCTTATTATCTGGCCCTGGGCAAAAATCCCGATCCGGATTCCTTTAAAGAAATCCGGGGGATGGACGGCTGGAAGGAAGCGGTTTTTTCTATTGGAGATAGTAAGGTGAATTGTGCCGTTGCCAGCGGACTTAGTAATGCCAGAAAATTGATTAAGGCAATACGTAAGGGAGAAGCTGCTTATGATTTTGTGGAAATCATGGCCTGTCCGGGAGGATGTGCAGGAGGAGGCGGTCAGCCTGTATGGGATGGAGAAGAGTTAGCGGAAGAAAGAGGAAATCATTTGTATGGATTAGATAAGGAGGCACAAATACGTTTTTCTCATGAAAACCCTTCTGTTATTAAGCTGTATGAAGATTATATGGATAACCCCCTTTCTCATAAAGCACATGCTTTATTGCATACGGATCATACCGCATGGAAAATGCCTATGGCTCCTGTCAGAATATCAGAATTTGACGAATAGAAAATAGGGGAAAGCAGAAACCGGATGCTCACGGAGAAGAGAAAGCGACATGGGAAAGAAGTGAAAATATATGGCTGTGATTTTAGTGGCGGAGGATGAAAAGAGCATGCAGGATATTATTGTGGAATATATGAAACGAGGCGGTCATTCCTGCATTACGGCAGACGATGGAATAGACGCCGTAACGATATTAAAAAACAATCCTGTGGATTTAGCTGTTTTGGATATTATGATGCCGCACCTGGACGGCTTTTCCGTCTGCAGGCTGGCCAGGGAAATGTATAATCTTCCTATCCTGTTTCTCACGGCAAAGGGGGACGAGGAGGATAAATTAAAGGGATATGAATATGGTGCGGACGATTATATGACAAAGCCCTTCAGTCCAAAGGTACTGCTGGCAAAGGTAAATGCCCTGCTGCGCCGTTCTTCCGTTACCGCCCCGCAAAATACTTTAAATGCCGGGGAGATTGTTCTGATCCCGTCATCACGTACGGTTATTGTAGGCGGCAATGACGTTACTCTGGCGCATAAGGAGTTTGAACTGCTATGCTTCTTTATGCAAAACAAAAACCAGGTGTTCTCACGGGAACAGCTCTTAAACCGTATTTGGGGATATGATTTTGAGGGAAATACCCGGACGGTAGATACCCATATAAAGACGCTGCGGCAGAAGCTGGGCGATGAGGGACGGCGCATTGTAACGCTTATCCGTTCCGGCTATAAGTTTGAGGTATAGTGTGATGTGAGAAAGGCATGGGTATGACAATGAAAAAGAAGAATATGGTATTTGGCCTTAATACCGTTAGAAAGAAAGTCTTTTTACTTTCAAAATTGGCCGGCGGCATAATGATACTGTTTTATCTCCTTGCAGAAGAATTGCCGGTCAGCCAAAACAGTGCATTTTGGATATGGTTCCTACTGCTTATAATTGTTATTACCGGAGTCGATGTAATGCTCGGCCGTTTTATATCAAGGCCGCTCAATTCCATTAACGATACGGCGGAGAAAATGGCGCGATTAGATTTATCCGCCCATTGTGAAATAAAAACAAATGATGAGTTCGGTAAATTATCCCATAGCTTGAACGTCATGTCTTCCAATCTTCAGGAAGCATTAAAAAAACTGGAAATAGCCAATACACAGCTTAAAAAAGATGTTGCACAGGAGCGTTTATTGCTCGCACAAAGAAAAGAATTGGCTGATAGTCTGTCTCATGAGATGAAAACCCCTTTAGGCATTATCCGTGCTTATACGGAGGGATTAAGGGATGAAACGGACGAGGCAAAAAAACGGCGGTATATGGATGTGATTCTGTCGGCAACAGAGCGTATGAACAGCATGCTTGTATCTTTGCTGGATTTATCCGCATTGGAAGCAGGGGCAATAAAATTATCGGAAGAACGATTTGACTTTATAGAGCTTGTTGAAACGGCAGCAGGGCGCTTACTTATTGATGTACCAAATGCGAATTATCATTTCAGCTATGAATTACCCGAAGAAAAAATCTATATTTGTGCCGACAAACACCGCATGGGACAAGTGCTTGATAATTTAATTGAAAATGCCGGAAAGCATGTAAGCAATGCGGGCGAAATACGGCTGGCTGTAACCCGTGAAAAAAATAATCTTCAATTTTCCATTTTCAACCAGGGAAAATTGATACCTGAAAAAGACCTGCCGAAAATATGGATGAAATTTTACCGCGGAGAAAGTCCCCCAGACAGCAGCCGCAGCGGCTCCGGCCTGGGGCTTGCCATAGTGGCCCAGGTTCTGTCAATGTATAAAGCGGATTATGGAGTACAAAACCTGCAAAACGGAGTAGAATTTTATTTTCGGTTTCCGGTGACAGTATGCTGATACAAACCAATAGAAATGCCTTGCTTCCCGCTTGGGGGGGCAGGGCATTTTTATTTCACACCGATTTCACAGCGGCCACACTTCGATTTCAATGTGTTTTTATAAACTGACCATACTCAAAAAAGGAGGATGATTTCTATGTTTTTAGGATTGGCTTGGTTTTGGTGGCTTCTTCTCATTGCCCTGCTGCTTATATCCGTACCGTTTAAGCTCAAGTTTATAAAATGGTGGGAAAAACGCCGGCAAAGTAAAAAAATCGGCCAAAGAGATAAGTGGGGTGATGATGTATGATAAAAGTCAGGGACTTAACGTTTTCTTATCAAAAGAACAAGCAGACTTTACACGGGCTGACTTTTTCGGTATCCGATGGTGAGATTTTTGGATTTTTAGGGCCAAATGGCTCCGGTAAATCTACAACACAGAAAATTCTGACAGGTATATTGAGCGGATACGAGGGTGAAGTGCGCCTTTTCAATCAATCCTCTATTGTGAAACAAAAAGAGCTTCAAGAGAAAATCGGCGTGTTATTTGAGCTCCCTTATCTCTATACCAATTTAAGTGCATTGGATAATCTAAGCTATTTTGCTTCCTTTTATCCTGTGAAAAAACGTCGTGACATCTATGAGCTGTTGGAAATGCTGGATTTCAAGAAGGACTATCTGAAAAAGCCTGTTTCCTCGTACTCAAAAGGAATGCGTCAGCGTGTCAGCATGGCGAGGGCACTTTTAGGT
>CAMJWQ010000320.1 GCA_946409475.1 uncultured Lachnospiraceae bacterium | reverse complement strand
ATTATCAGGGGGAGCCCTTGTACTCCTTTGGCTATGGACTTACCTATGGAAATATCATATGTAAGAGCGCAGAGTGGATAGTTAGGCCTGAGATACCTGAGAAATCTGAAAAGGCTGAGAATATCCGGGATCCGGAAAAGGAACGCCCCGCAAGTATCAGGGTACATATCGGTAATGACAGTAACAGGGCAACTGCGGATGTGGTACAGGTGTATCTGAAAAACCATGATTCCGCCTATGCCGTATCCAATATGAGCCTGTGCGCATTTAAGAGGGTCTATCTGAAAGCCGGAGAAGAGAAGGAAATCATAATGGAAATCCGGCCCCAGGCCTTTACCGTGGTAAATGATGAGGGAGACAGGATATATGACGGGAAGCACTATACCCTCTTTATCGGTACCTCGCTGCCTGATGACAGAAATGTAAGGCAGACAGGGAACCGGCCAATCTTACTTCGATTAATGTAAAAGAACCTTATGAATATCACAGGGTGGCATGGATTTTTGCCGAAGGCACACAAATCAATTATCCCATAGTGAAGGGGAAAGACAATGATTACTATCTCAGGCATTTGTTTACCGGTGAAGAAAACAGGTTGGGGACGATATTTATGGATTACCATAATCAAGGTGATTTTACGGAGAAGAATACAATCATATATGGCCACAATATGAAAAGAGGCTCGATGTTTTCCGGCTTAGAAAAGTACAAAGACCAAAGCTACTATGACAGCTTTCCGGATATGGTACTTAGGACTCCCGGTGGAGATTTTAAAATTGAGCTGTTTGCCGGAGCTGTTGTTGACGGCAGTTATGAATCTGTTCGATTTGATTTTAAGGATGATTGTGATTTTCAATGCTATATTGATACACTCAAAAAAAAGTCGACCTTTGAAGCCGATACCATTATAAAAGCGGATGACCGGATTATTACCCTGTGCACCTGCTCCTATGAATTTGATGATGCACGATATGCATTGTTCGGTAAGCTGACGCCGGTCCGGTGATATACTCGAAAGCTTAGATTTATCTTATAAAATAAAGTAATATGGATTACAGATATAAGAACTCTCACTTGTAAAGATTCTCCATGGATCTGTCCGTATCCCATGTCCATGCTTTTTATTTGTATGATTCTATTGTGTATATAACAGGAATTTATTATAATGACTTATAAGTGCGGTTTATTCATATGAATTAAATATTAAATTTTTTCATTTCACTTGACGGAGCATTCGATTTGCTTGGTGGCGATTATTATAAAAAATGATGAGAAGAAAAGCAATTGAATAAATGGCTCTCAGGTATGAATATATGCATTGCTTTAAGGAGAGAATGCCATGGATGAAAAAGTCACTCTATTTAAATTGAAAAAAAACTTAAAATTTTTTAATAAAATGTATGATATAGTACGGCTTGTAGACCCAGTCAGGAAAAGGGTCATGGAATATCAGGACAGCGGCATGGAGGAAGTGCAGGAGACTTGCTATGCCTATTGGAGAAGCGGGCGTATCTGTGATAATTGCATTTCAGTGAGAGCACATCGTGAACAGAAGAGCTTTATAAAGCTGGAAAGCAGTCCCAATGTGGTTATGCTGGTTACAGCGTTGCCAATAGAGTATTCCGAACCACCTGTCGTACTGGAACTTTTGAAAAATGCGACGGATACGATGATGATCGGCACGGGTGATTATAACAAGGGGGATATCCTGTATAATGCGGTACAGGACATAAATAATTTAGTTATTCGCGATGAACTGACAGCTCTATATAACCGCAGATTTCTGGATGACCGTTTGCCTGTCGATATTGTGAACGCTGTAGTAAATCATAAGCCATTGTCGGTGATTTTTATAGATATTGATAATATGAAAGCTGTGAATGATTCCTTTGGCCATTCTGCAGGAGATGAGCTTTTGAAATATGCGGCAGATACGATCAAAGGCTGTATTGGCAGTGAGGGAAATTGGACAGCCCGTTATGGGGGAGATGAATTTGTGGTCTGTCTAAATAACACCGGCAGTGAAGGTGCCCTTCGCATATCGGAACGGATTTATCATGATTTTGCAAAATCTTCTTTTTCCGTACAAGGCAGTGCCATAGCCGTCAAAGTATCGCAGGGAGTGGTAACGATGCCAGGCTCCGGCTTGACCGCAGAAGAAATCATTGAGCTGGCCGACAAAAAAATGTATGAGACTAAGAAATGCCACAAAAGATAAAAGGGGAATAAGCTAACCCATAGGGTAGACAAAGCTCTTGACATAATTTATTTTACAGGTATAATATACATAATTGCATAAGTTAAGAACAAAAGCTATGAAAAGAATTAGTAGCAGTCATGAATACAAACAGAAAATTGCCGGTTGATGAGAGGCGTGTGGATAATGATTGGGAATACATCTTGGAGCTGCGTACCGAAAGGGAAACCTAGTAGGCTGCGACGGAAAAGCACCCCGTAATCGAGTGCCAGGGTATCGCAAAAAAGCCGTACCTAATGAGGTAAGTGATGTGAATTACTTACGAACTTAAGGTGGTATCACGAGATAATATCTCGTCCTTTGGTTAACAGGGGACGGGATTTTTTTTCGTATCTCCATCTTTTTGCTTTTGCTTCTTATACCTGCAATAAAATAATGTAAGGAGGCTGTTACTATGTTAACACCAAAGGAGCAAATAGAAATTATAAAAAAAGGAGCGGATGCTTTTGTCCATGAGGAGGAGCTGCTTAGAAAGCTTGAGAAATCCTATAAGGAGAAAAAGCCTTTGATTGTCAAGCTGGGATTAGACCCATCCGCTCCGGATATTCACTTAGGGCATGCGGTCGTATTAAGGAAGGCGAAGCAGATACAGGATTTGGGGCACAGGGCAGTTATTGTTATCGGGGATTTTACAGGGAGAATCGGAGACCCTACGGGGAAAACAAAAGGAAGAAAGGCCCTTGATGATGGCCGGGTTAAAGAAAATGCTAAAACCTATTGCGAGCAGATTTTTAAGGTGTTAGACAGGCAAAAAACGGAGGTTCGTTTTAACAGCGAGTGGCTTTCCGGGCTGACATTTGAAAATGTGATACAACTGGCAGCAACAACCACAGTTGCCAGAATGATGGAGAGAGATGATTTTAAAACCAGATTTCAAAATCAAAATCCTATCGGAATACACGAATTTTTCTATCCCTTAATGCAGGCCTATGATTCTGTGGAGCTGAAGGCTGACATAGAACTGGGCGGTACGGATCAAACCTTTAATGTGCTGATGGGAAGAGCTCTTCAAAAATTCTATAACCAGGAACAGCAGATTGCCATATTTATGCCTATTTTAGAGGGTTTGGACGGAAAAGAAAAAATGAGTAAGAGTTTGGGAAATTACATTGGGGTAAATGAGCCATCGGAGGTAATGTTCAAAAAAACCATGGAAATACCGGATAGGCTGATTATACGGTACTTTGAACTGGCTACGGATGAACACCCCCAAAAGATAGAAATGATAAAAGAACTGTTAAAAAGGGGAATTAATCCAAGAGATATCAAATTACAGCTTGCGGGAATCATTACCAGGCTATATCATGGTCATGAAAAGGCAGAAGAAGCCGGCAAATATTTTGAGGCAGCCTTTGTTAGAAGAGAAATTCCGGCAGATGTTCCCGAACTGCTTCTTGACCCGGATAAAGATACGGTAAATGATGCGATATCACAATTCGTTACACTGGGATTGGTGGCGAGTAAAAGCGATTTTCTTCGTTTGATCAAGCAGGGAGGAGTACGGATAGACGGAGAAAAGCTATTGGATGACGACAGGAATCGTGTGTTAATTCATAATGAGGTCATGCGGATCGGAAAGAAAAAGTTTATCCGGTTTATTAAATAGTTGCTGACCACTTGCGAAGGGGATGCGAGAAATACGTATTATATGGACACCCCTGACAGAAAACAGACCCGTTGATACATCACTGAAAATTTTCGGGAAGGAATGAAGGAAAATATCAGGGCGGCTATGAAAATTTTTTCCATGAAATAAACGGAGGTAATTTACGGAGATCTATCCACAAAGAAATAACTGGGTAGATCTTTTTACGTTTTTAGAGGTAAAAAAATTACCCCTTAATGTAAATTTTTTATGTGTTTATTAGC